>CAXTJY010000152.1:6147-8143 GCA_964244395.1 uncultured Rhodovarius sp. | reverse complement strand
ATCGCCAGGCCTGCCTCCGGCATGGCCGCCAGCCCGGCCGCCGCGCGCAAGAACAAGGCACCGAAACCGCCGGACTCCACCTCGGTGGGTCCACCCGGGCCCAGCGCGAGCGCCGCCGGCGCAGCGGCGATGAAGGATGGCAGGGGAGATGCGAGCATGACGTGACCCTGGCGGCGTCGCCCGACGGATTGCCGGATGAATGCCACGGCATCGCTGCATCGGGCGTGCCAGCCCTGGCCGGGCTCCATCCCGGCCAAAGCCGCACGCCCGACGGCAGGATCTGCCGGCCGGATGCCGCCCTTGCCGACCAATTCCCACCCAGGCGCTGGCACGAATATCGCCTCAGCCACGGGCGGCCCCACGGCCGGCCTCGTCACCTCCACCACCAAGGACGCCCCCCGCATGTCCCTTTTCGGCGCCATGACCGCAGCCATCAGCGGCCTCGGCGCGCAGTCGCGCGCATTGGGCAACGTCTCCAACAACCTCGCGAACAGCCAGACCGTCGGCTACAAGCGCATCGATACCAATTTCGTCGAACTCGTCACCCAATCCTCCCGCACCACCAACACCCCGGGCTCGGTGCTGGCCAGGCCGGACTACACCAACACCGTGCAAGGCACCGTCGAGCAGTCGGACAACCCGATGGCGATGGCGATCGGCGGCCAGGGATTCTTCCCGGTGGCCGCGCAGCGCGGCACCGTCGATGGCCTGCCGAATTTCGATGACCGGCAGTTCTACACGCGCGCCGGCGACTTCCAGATGAACAAGGACGGCTATCTGGTGAACAGTTCCGGTTACTACCTGCAGGGCTGGCCCACCGTGGCCGGCGGCACGGAGCCGGACCGCACCACCCTGCAGCCGGTCCGGGTCAGCCAGCAGGTGTTCAACCCGGTCCCAACCTCGCAAATTTCACTGGCCGCCAACCTGCCTGCGGATGGGGTGGAACCGGTGAACACCCAGGTGCGGCTGTATGACGCGCTGGGCACCTCGCACGTCGCCAACCTCGCCTTTACTCCGGTGACGAACCCAGGCCCGCCGGTCACCGGCACCTCGGAATGGGACATGACGATCACCGTCCCGGACGAGGCGGTGGCGGTGCCGCGCAGCGTGCGGGTGCAGTTCGGTGCCCTCGCCGTGCCGGCCACCGATGCCGGCACGCTGGGCAGCTTCGCCAACGCGAACAACGTCACCCCCGGCACCACCAACCTCGCCGACCCGGCGCAGCTCACCTTCGACACCGATCTGGGCAAGGGCACCCAGACCATTGTGCTGAACCTGGGCGAGATCGGCGCCGCGCGGGGCCTCACGCAGTTCGCCGCCAAGGAATTTTCCGTCCGTAACCTGGCGCAGAACGGAGTGCCGCCGGGCAGCTATTCGGGGCTGCAGGTCGGCGACAACGGCAACGTCTCGGTCAATTACGACAACGGTCAGTCGCGCGTCGTCGGCCGCCTGCCGCTGGTCACCTTCAGCGACCCCGATGCGTTGCAGCGGCTGGACGGCCAGGCCTTCATGCGCACCATCGAGAGCGGCGAGGCGCGGGTGACCGACGTCGGCACCGACGGGGCCGGGCGGCTGGTGGTGGGAAGCCTGGAAAAAAGCAACGTCGATATCGCCACCGAATTCACCAAACTGATCGTCGCCCAGCGCGCCTACACGGCCAACACCAAGGTGGTCACCACCGCGGATGAGCTGTTGCAGGACACGATCAACATGAAGCGTTGAGGGCCTGAGAAGTGGGCCTCGACCTTGCCATCAGCATCGCGCGCACCGGGCTCGCCGCCACGCAGCGGGCCCTGGCGCAGGCGTCGCAGAACATCGCCAATGCGCAGACCGATGGCTACACGCGCAAGCGGATCGACACCGAGGCGCAGGACGCTGGCGGCCAGCCGCAAGGCGTGCGCAGCCCGGAGGCGCGGCGGGACGTGGACCTGGCCCTGCTGGCCGAGCGCGACGCAAGGGGCGCCGCCGCCGCTGCTGCCGGGGTGCGCGAGACGCT
>CAXTJY010000152.1:3547-6137 GCA_964244395.1 uncultured Rhodovarius sp. | reverse complement strand
GAGACGCTGCTGTCCGGCATCGAGGCCGTGCAAGGCCGACCAGAAGATGGCGACACGCTGGGCAACGCGCTGGGCAAGCTGCGCGAGAGCTTTACCGCGCTGCGCGCCGCCCCCGGCGACCCGGAGCTGGCCCGCGCCGTGCTGCGCTCGGCCGAGGAGACGGCAGGGCACTTTCAGGAGAGCGCCGGGGCCATCCAGACGGCGCGGCAGCAGGCGCAGGAGGGCATCGTTTCCGAGGTCGGCCTGGCCAATGACGGGCTGCGCCGCATCGCCGACCTGGGCGACCTTATCCAATCCACCATGGCCGGCGGGCGATCGGCCGCCGATTTGGAGGATAAGCGCGATGTTGAGATCGCCAAGCTGTCGGAGACCGTGCCGGTGCGCGCCTTGCGCCAGGCCGACGGCGGCGTGGTGCTGGTCGGCCGCAACGGGCTGAACCTGCCGCTGCCGACGCGGGGCGAGGACATCCTGTCCACCAGGCCGGCGCAGGCCGGGCCTTCGAGCTTCTACGGCGTAGGCGGTGGCCTGCCGGGGGTGATGCTGGGCAGCCAGGACATCACCCGCCAGCTGGCCGGCGGCAAGCTGGCCGAGAACGTCACCCTGCGCGACCAAGTGCTGCCCCGCATGCAGGCCGAGCTGGACGTGGCCGCCGTCGAGCTGGCCGGCCGGCTGGACGCGGAGGGGCTGCGCCTGTTCACCGATGCGGGCGGCCAGATCCTGGATCGCGGCGCCGGCTACGTGGCCGGGAACTACGCCGGCTTCGCGCAGACCATCCGGGTCAACCCCGCGATCGCCCCGAATGCTTTGGCGGTGCGCGACGGCACCCATGCGGTGGCGGGTTCGCCGGACGGCCCCACCGCCTTCATCCCCAACCCCGCCGGCGGCCCCAGCGGCTTCACCACCCTGGTGGACCGGGTGCTGGAACACGCGTTGGGTGACAGCGCCGCCGAGGGCGTTCCCTGGGGCAGCTTCACCTCTGCCGGGCTCGGGCCGGATGGCAGACTGGTCTCCAGCCTCACCACCGCCCGCAGCGTCGAGGATTACGCCACCCAGCTGGTCCGCGCGCAGACGGAGGCGCGGGCGGAGGCGACCAGCGCCAAGACCACCGCCGCGGCCATGCAATCCGGCATTGCCAGCCGCATCGACAAGCAGTCCGGCGTGGATTCGGATGCCGAGATGGCCGCCATGGTGCAGTTGCAGAACGCCTATGCCGCCAACGCACGTGTCATGAGCACGGCGCAGGCGATGTGGGATGCGCTGCTCGGGGCGATCCGCTGATGGACGCGCTGGGCCGCCTCAATGCCGATTCCGCGCTGATCCGTGCGCGAGTCGAAACGCTGTCGCGCCAGGGCGCCTCGGGGCGCCGGGCCGAGGTGCTGGGCGACATCGCGCCAGATGTGCCGCGCGCCATCAACCTCAGCAACGACATCTCCAGGCGGGAAAACTACGCCAGCACCATTGACCAGGCGCTTGGCCGCACCGGGGTGATGCAGGCCACGTTGCAACGGCTGAAGGACATCGCCAGCGAGTTCCGCAGCAACGTCACCATCCGGCTGGACGCGAAGGACCCCGCGGCGCTGGCCACTGTGCAGGCGCGCGCCAGGGCGGCGACGCTGGAGGTGGGCTCGCTGCTCAACACTCGGGTCAATGGCGAATATCTCTTCGGCGGTAGCGACCTGTCCAGCCCGCCGGTGCCCAATGCGGCGAGGCTGCTGAACAGCCCGCTGGCCGCGACCATCCGTGCCCAGGTGGCGAGCCTGGACAACACCAACGCAGCAACGGTGGCCGCCGGCACGCTGGCGGCCGCGCAGGATAACGGCACGGCGCTGTCGCCCTTCTCCACCTGGTTGGAGGACCCCGCTGGGGGCGGCGCCGAACCGCGCCGCAGCGTGCCCGCCGGCGACGGGCTGGCCATCGCCTATGGCATTTCCGCCAACCGCAACGGCACCGCCGGCAGCATCGGCGAGACCACCGGAAGCTGGGCCCGCGACCTGATGCGCGGCCTGCTCAGCATGGCAGCCCTGGGGCCGGAGCAGGCGGCGCAGGCGGAGGGCTTCAATGCGCTCGCCACCACGCTGCGCTCGGGCATGGAATCGGCCGAGAACGCGCTGAGCGAGGAGATGGGCGCCCTGGGCGCCGTCGAGAAGCAACTCGGCTCGCTGAAAACCCGGCATCAGAACATCTCGGACACGCTGCGCAGCCAGCTCGCCGACATCACCGATGTCGATTTGGCGAGCACGCTGACCAAGCTGCAAGCGACCCGCAATTCGCTTGAAGCGAGCTATCGCATGACCTCCAGCATGGCGTCGCTGACGTTGGCGCAGTTCCTGCGATGAGCCCGCGCCCACCCCCCGCTTCACCCGGTGTTAAGCGCGGCCGGCGATGATCTGACCCAAGGGTTTCCACCCCCGCCCGAGACCCGCCATGGCGCCAGGACGGCGCGTGGCGGGGCAGCAGCCACACAAAGGAGGCCAAAACTTGTCCACCCTGGTTCTCGAACTGCGTCAGGGCGACCTGATGGTCGTCAACGGCGCGCCAATCCGCTTCCGCAGCCGCACCCGCATCGGACTGGCAGCCCGCGCCCGCTTCC
>CAXTJY010000152.1:0-3537 GCA_964244395.1 uncultured Rhodovarius sp. | reverse complement strand
GGCAAGCAGATCATGGCGCCGGACGGCGCCAACACACCGGCGCGCCGCATCTATTTCGCGCTGCAGACGGCGTATATCGGCGCCGATGACGAGCGCGAGGGCGGCCGCATCGCAGCGCAGCAGCTGATCGCCGATTTTCAGGAGGCAACGACGAGCCCCACCGCGCGAGACCTGCTGGCCCAGGCGCTGGCGGCGGCCGAGGCGGATGACGGCTATACCGCGCTGAAGCTTGCCCGCCGCGTGATGCGCCACGAGGAGGAGGTACTGGGCATCGCCCCGCTGCCCGCGCCACGTCGTGACATGGCGCAGGCCTGATGCGCAGCCGGCTTTGCATTGCGCCGGCGCGGCGCGCCCTTCAGCGGGGCGCGGCGCGCGAGCGCCCCCACGGCTTCGCCGCCTGATGTCGGCCTCGCTGGGCGGCGCCCTGGCTGCCTTTCGCCAGGCCCTGCTGCCGGCCGCGGAGACCCGCGCCCTGGCGCGCGTCGCCAAGGAGCCGGACCTGCAGCGCACCATGGAGGTGTTCCGGAGGGCGGTGGAGAAGGCGCCCGACGTCAAGACGGCACTGCGCGACCCGCGCGTGCTGGCGGTGATCGGCAAGGCGCTGGGCATTCCGGAAGCCTCCACCCAGCCGGGCCTGGCCAGCCGGGCTTTACTGAGTGACCTCACGAACACCGATTCAGTGGCGAACAAGCTGTCCGACAAGCGCTGGAAGGAAGCCGCCGCCTCGCTCAAGCTGGCCACCGGCGGTATCAAGTCGCTGCGCGACCCCAAGGTGCAGGCAACCCTGCTGGACGGGCTGCAACGCGCCCGGCTGCGCGAGGAACAGGACGCCGCGACCCCCGGCCTGGGCGACGCGCTGGAGTTCACCAGCCGGGCCCGCCGGGCACAGAACAGCATCGACGTGCTGGGCGACGCGGTGCTGCGCCGCGTCGTCACCGGCGCTCTGGGCCTGCCGCAACAGCTCGCCATCCAGTCGGTCGAAGCCCAGGCACGCGCTGTGGACAGCCGGATGAAGGTGGCCAGGCTGCAAAACCCCGCCGAGGTGCGCAAGCTGGCGGAGCGCTACCTGATCAGCATGCAGGACAGCGATACCACCACCAGCAACACCTCTGCCCTGGCGCAGTTCGGCTTCAACGTTTGACGCTTTAGGCCGCTGGGCGGATGCTGCGCCGCAGTGCAGCAATCCCTGGCCATACACGTGAGCACGCTTCTCGCCGCCATCGCGGGCGGGGCGCTGTTCACCCTTCTGCATATCCCGCTCGCCTGGATGATCGGGGCGCTGACTGCCACCGGGGCGCTGGCCTGGTTCAGACCGGTGGCGGTGCATCCCTCGGTCCGGCCGGTGGCACTGATCATGCTGGGGCTGGGGTTAGGGCAGACGTTCTCCGGGCCAGTGATGGCGGCGGTGGCGGCGGCGTTCCCAACCCTGCTGGTGGCCGGCGTGGCCTCGATCCTGGCCGGCATCGCCGTGGTGCCATTCTTCACCCGGATGACCGGGATGGACAGCCGCACCGGTTACTTCTCCTCCGTTCCCGGGGGCGTGGTGGTGATGGCGGTATTGGCGCAGCGCGAGGGTGTGGCGATGGCGCCGGTGACGCTGGCGCAAACCATCCGCGTGCTGGTGGTGGTGCTGACCTTCCCGCTGGTGCTGGGCTTCTTCGCGCATCATGCCGACGACGCGGCTTTCTCGACGGCGCGGCTGCCCATCCAATGGTGGGGCCTGGCCGGCATGCTGACCGCAGCCCTGCTGGCGGCACTGCTGCTGCGCCGCTTCGGGTTGGCCAACCCTTGGATGCTGGGGCCGTTCGGCCTGACCATCGCGCTGGCCGCCACCAATCACCTGCCTTCCGGCGTGCCGGAGATCATGGTCAGCGCGGCGCAGGTCGGCATGGGCGCGACGCTGGGGCAGCGGATGACACGGGAGTTCCTGCTGCGCTCCCGCCGGCTGGCCTGGGCGTCGCTATTCTCTTCGCTGGCGTTGGGGCTGCTGTGCAGCGTGCTGGCCCTGTTGCTAGGCTGGGCGGTGGGGCTTCCGCCGGCCGCCGTGGTGCTGGGCATGGCGCCGGGCGGCATGCCCGAGATGGGAATCACCGCCCAGTCGCTCGACCTGGCGGTTCCGCTCGTGCTGGGCTTCCACCTCACCCGCACTGTGCTGTGCAACTTCCTGGTCGGGCCGGTCTATCGTGGGGCGCGGGCACTGGGCGTGCTGTCTTAGGCGAAAAGGGCTTCCCCGACGCGGCTTGCTGCGCTAGAGACTCGCCTCAACGGGCGACGCGGCCAATTTCGGCTTGCGGCGCCTTGTCTGCTTTTCATCCTTCCTCATGCTCACCGGAGTGTTCGCTGCGTGCAAGTCGTCGTTCGGGACAACAATGTCGATCAAGCGCTGAAGGCGCTGAAGAAAAAGCTCCAGCGTGAGGGCGTGTTCCGCGAGATGAAGCTGCGGCGGCATTACGAGAAGCCCAGCGAGCGCCGCGCGCGCGAAGCCGCCGAAGCCGTCCGCCGCGCCCGCAAGGTCGAGCGCAAGCGGCTCGAGCGCGAAGGCTTCTGAACCCATCCGGGCCGTCTTGGCCCGCTGGCTGGGCATGTGGGGTGGTGGCCTGGCGGTCGCCGCCCTTTTTGCTGCTTGCGCCGCCGCACAAGGCCTGTGGGACTTTACGGTGCAAGGGGTGTGCGAAACGCCCACCCTCCTTCCCTTCGAAGCCGGTTGTACGCCCCGGCCCGCCACGGCCGGTGCCACCCTGCCCTGGCGAAAATTCGACCTGGAGGGCGTCATGGCCTCGGACGCCGTGGCGGCCACCCGCCGCGGCGTGCACGTGGCGCGGCACAGCTTCGATTTCGGCGATGGCGAGAGACGCTTCGGCCGGCTGGACGCACCGCCCGGCCCCTCCGGCGATGGCGGCAATCTGATCGGCCGGCGCGGCGCCGACACTGTCATACTCATGACTCAGGACGGCTCCGGCGGCGTGCAGTGGCTCCAAGGGCCGGGCTGCGAGGAGGAGCGGGAGGCCGGCCTGGGTGGCTGGCTGCTGTTCGACGACATGGCCGGCGCGGAATGGCGGGACCGTCTCGTCGTGCTGCGCATCACTGCGGGGCCGGCACGCTGCCCCCTGCGTTACGTGCCGGCCTATACACGATGGCGCCGGCTGACGATGGACTTCCCCTGGCTGGACGGGGACGCGCCGCGACGGCCCTTCACGGCGGAGACCGTCATCTCCGAGCATTATGACGGCCGCGACATCGCCGGTGCCCGCCATCTCGAACGTTTCTGGTTCGGCCAGGCGCTGGGCATGCTGCGCTGGGAACGGTGGGAAAATCCGGCGCGCAGCGGTTCCGTGTCGGTGCGCGCTGCCCCTTGCCCGCCGATCACCGGGGCCGAGCCGCCCAGGCCCGGCTGGGTGCTTGCGGATTGCCGAATGTGGACGCGCTTCCGCCGCGGCGAGCAGCCCACGCCGCCCTGGCCCGCGGCGGAGTGATGCCTGTGGATTAGGTGTTTGGTCCCGGAGAGTCATGACGCTACCCTGACGCGAGAGGCGGAGG
>CAXTJY010000151.1:0-8193 GCA_964244395.1 uncultured Rhodovarius sp. | reverse complement strand
GGGCCGAGGCGGGTGGACCCAGCCGCGGGCGGGTGGCGGAGGACCAGCCGGTGCTGGACGTCTCGGCGGGGAACGACTGGAGCGAGCTGCGCGTCTGGTACCCACCGATCCAGGATTATGGAAACACGGTCTTCGCCGGGCAGGGATTCGTCTCGCCGCGATTTATCTGATCCGAGCCGCGCATCCACGCGCGCCCCGCCTCCGTAGTTCATCCAGCGGGGCCGAACGGGCGTCGCGAGAGACAACACGGAGCTTCCCCGAGCCATGACCAACTCCTCCCGCCTCGCCCTTATGGCCGGCGCCGCTGCCCTCTCGATGGGCGCCGCCGCTCTCCCCACCAGCGCCGCCCAGGCCGCCACCATCGTTGCCCTGACCAGCAACAACATGCTGATCCGTATGGACAGCGAGACGCGCCGCGCCATGCCGGCCCGCCGCATCACTGGCGCCGACGGCACCGTGGTCGGTATCGACCAGCGGCCACAGGATGGCCGGCTGTACGGCGTCACCTCCACCGGCCAGATCGTGACGATCGACCCGGCAACCGGCCGCGCCACCCAGGTGTCGCGCCTCAACGTGGCCTTCCAGCCCGTCGGCCACACCATCGTGGACTTCAACCCGGTGGCCAACCGCCTGCGCGTCATGAGCGGTGACGGACAGAACCTGCGCGTCAACGTAGAGACCGGCGAGGCCGTGACCGATGGCCGGGTGAAGAACGCCGCCGGCCCGACTGCCGACGCCATCCCGCGCCTGGCCGCCGGCGCCTACACCAACAGCATGACCGGCGCCACTGCGACGATGCTGCTGACGGTCGATACCTCGACCAACATGCTGAATGTACAGAACCCGCCGAATGACGGTGTGCAGGCGCCGCGCGCTGCCTTCTCGATGCGGGTGCCGAGCGCGGTCGCCATGGACATCATGGCCGACGGCACCACCAACACCGGCGTCGTCTTCGCCGGCGGGGCCCTGCACATGCTGGACCTGACCTCCGCGGTCCTGACCACGCGCGGCCCGGTGGCCCTGCCGCGCGGCACCGAGGTCATCGACATCGCCGCGATGCGGTGAAGCGGACCCCCGGGCGACCGGGGAAAGAAGCGCGCCCCCGCGGATACTAGAACTTCCGGTCCGCTCCACTGCCCCTCTCCGCGGGCGGGCTGGCGCGGGGGAAAGCGCATCACGGGGCGGCGGAGGAGACTCCGCCGCCCCGTCCTTTTTCGCTGGGCGAAAGCCGGAGATGGAGGAAGCGCCATATTTTTGTCGCCCCCGTCGCTTTCTTCATGCCGTATCACGTGCCAGGGCTTCCGATTGGCGGCCCGGCGCATTAGGTTCCGACCATCAGCGGGGTTGCCCGCCGCATCAACATAGACATCGAGGCTTTCGCCATGGGTTCGTTCAGCGTCTGGCATTGGTTGGTCGTCCTGCTGGTCGTGCTGCTGCTGTTCGGCGGCAACAAGATCAGCGGCCTGATGGGCGATCTGGCCAAGGGCATCAAATCCTTCAAGCACAACATCAAGGAAGATGAGCGCGATGCGGCGATGACGGCCGAATCGGCGCCGCCCGCACCAGTCACCGGAACCATTCAGGGCCCGGTCGGCGCCACCACGCCGCATGCCACGGCAGCGACCCCGCAGACCGGCAGCCCCCGCCCGGTCGCCTGAGCCGTGTGGGTGCTGCTGGGCAGCACCTTCCGCCGGGGCTGGCGTCTCGCCGACTGACTTGGTCCAATGCGCCGACCCGCGGCGCGGAGCAGCCCCATGATTCAAGCCTACACCGTCGAACACGGCCACATGGTGCTGCGCGACGGCATCCCCGCGGCCGATGAGCTGCGGGCCGCCGTTTGGATCGACCTCCTCACCCCCACCCCCGCCGAGGAGATGGCGGTGCAGGATGCGCTGAGGGTGGAAGTGCCGACGCGGGAGGAAATGCAGGAAATCGAAAGCTCCTCGCGTCTCTACAAGGAAGACGAGGACCTCTTTCTCACCGCGAACTTCCTCTACGGCATGGATGCCGGGGAATTCGGCTCCACCGCGATCTCCTTCGTCCTCACCGGCACCACCCTGATCACCGTGCGCTACGCGACGCCGAAGGCATTCCCGGTCTTCGCGGCGCGGTGCCAGAAGGCACCCATGCTGCTGGGAAGCCCCGACGGGGTAATGCTGCACCTGTTCGAGCAGATCGTGGACCGGCTGGCCGACATCCTGGAGAAGATCGGCGAAAACATGGACCGCGCCAGCACCAAGTCCTTCCAGGCGGCGCGCGGCGACATGAAGATCAGCCAGCGAAGCCAGGCGCTCAAAGAAGTGCTGATCACCCTGGGGCAGGTCGGCGAGGTCACCACCCGCGCCTCCGAGACGCTGCTGGGGCTGAACCGCATCTTCACCTTCGTGGGCGCCGAGAAGGGCAGCACCATCCGGCGGGAGAACCAGGGCACCATAAAGACTTTGGTGCGTGACGTACGCTCGCTGGTGGAACACGCGAACTTCCTGAACAACCGGGCGACATTCCTGCTCGACGCCGTGCTGGGCATCATTAATGTCGAGCAGAACGGCATCATCAAGACGTTCACGGTGGTGAGCGTCGCGCTGATGCCGCCGACGCTGATCGCCAGCATCTACGGCATGAACTTCCAGCACATGCCGGAGCTGAACTGGACGGTTGGCTATCCGCTGGCTCTGCTGCTGATGATAGCGACCGGGGTGTTGCCGGTGCTCTACTTCAAGCGGAAAGGCTGGCTGTAGGACTCAGTCGTACCGCAAGTCCTGCGCCTTGCCGCCGAACACGCGCCAGGAGATGACCGTGTAAAGCAGGATCACCGGCAGCACGCACAGCGCGCCCAGCAGGATGATTGACAGCGCTTCGGGCGAGCTCGCGGCTTCGTAGATGGTCAGCTGCTCCGGCACGACATAGGGAAAGAAGCTCCAGGCCAGGCCAGCGAAGGCGGCGACGAACAGCAGCACGGCGCCCAGGAACGGCAATTTGGCGCGGGCGTCCTCCGGATAGGGCATCAGTGCCAGCATGCGGTGGGTAAAGCAGATCAGCGCCAGCGTGCCGATCGGCAGCGGCGCCATGATCAAAGCATTGGGCCAGCCGAACCAACGTTCGAAGATGCGGCCGCTGACCAGCGGCGTGGCGGCCGAGACCATCAGGATGCCCAGCGCCACCGGCGGCAGGCTGTAGCGGGCCCACAGCACTGCGCGCTTCTGCAGATCGCCCTCGGTGCGCCAGATCAGCCAGCAGGCGGCGATGAAGACATAGCCGATGGCCAGGCCGATGGCGGCCATGGCGGCAAACGCCCAGCTCATCCAAGCCGTGTCGAAGCCCAGAATGTAGCGGCCGACCATCCAGCCCTGGGTGGTGGCGGTCAGCAGGGAGCCGGCGACGAAGGCGTGGTCCCACCGCCGCTTGTCGTGCACGCCGACGGATTTGGCGCGGAACTCGAAGGCCACGCCCCGAAGCGTCAACCCGGCCAGCATCAGCGCAATGGGCATGTACAGCGCGGTCAGGATGATGCCGTGCGCCACCGGGAACGCGACCAGCAGCAGGCCCACGCCCAGCACCAGCCAGGTCTCGTTTGCGTCCCAGAACGGGCCGATGGAGGCGATCATGCGGTCACGCTCAGGCTCGTCGGCGGCGAAGGGCAGCAGGATGCCGACGCCAAGGTCGTAGCCGTCCAGGATCACATAGGCGAGGACGGAGACGGCCATCAGCGCGCCGAAGATGAAGGGCAGCAGCTCGGCGTCGACGAAGGGGGTCATTCGGCGAGGACCATCTGATCGGGATTTTTCTCGGCCGCGTGACCCTTGCTGGCGAGGCGGAAGATGGTGCCGACATAGGCGACCAACAGCAGCAGATAGAGGGCCAGGTACATCGCCAGCGTGGTGGCGATGCTGCCCACCGGCACCGGCCCGGCGGCCTGGGCGGTCGTCAGGATGCCGGTGACCAGCCAGGGCTGGCGGCCGATCTCCGTGGTGTACCAGCCGGCCAGCGTGGCGACCCAGCCCGCCAGGGTCATCGCCACCAGCCCCTGCAGCACCAGCCGCGGCAGGCTGCCGCGGCGCCATAGCAGCCAGGCGCTGAGCCAGGCCATACCGATCATCAGCAGCCCGGTGCCGACCATGATGCGGAAGGCGAAGAACACCGGCGCCACCGGCGGGTGGACACCAGCGAAGTCATTCAACCCACGAATCTCACCCGCAGCCTCATGTCGCAGGATAAGGCTGGCCATGTTGGGGATGCCGATCTCGAAGCGGTTGTGCCGCGCCGCCTGGTCGGGCCAGGCGAAGAGCAGCAACGGCACGTTCCCGCCGGTCACCCAATGGCCTTCCATGGCAGCGATCTTGGCCGGCTGGTGCTCCAGAGTGTTCAGCCCATGCGCGTCGCCCACCACGGCCTGCAACGGCGCAAGCACGGCGGCGACCGTAATGGCGGTGCGGAGCGCCGAGGCGACCGCCGGCGCGCGGTCACCGCGCAGCCATCGGTAAGCCGAGATGCCGGCGACGAGGAAAGACACGGTGAGGCCCGAGGCGATCAGCATGTGGGTCAGGCGATAGGGCATCGATGGGTTGAACAGGATCGCCATCCAGTCCGTCGCGTGCACCACGCCGTCGCGGATCTCGAAGCCGGCCGGCGTGTGCATCCAGCTGTTCAGAGCGATGATCCAAAAACTGCTCAGCGTGGTGCCGAAGGCAACGAGCGCCGTGGCGCCGGTATGGACCCAGCCTGGCACGCGCCTGAAGGCGAACAGCATGATCGACAGGAAACTCGCCTCCAGGAAGAAGGCGGTCAGCACCTCATAAGCCAGCAGGGGGCCGGCGATGTTGCCCACCCGCTCCATGAAACCGGGCCAGTTGGTGCCGAATTGGAAGCTCATGGTTATGCCGGAGACGACGCCGAGCGCGAAGGTGAGGGCAAAGACCTTCACCCAGAAGAAGTAGGCCTCCATCCATTTATCGTCCCGCGTCATCGCGAAGCGCAGCTTGAAGAACAGCAGTACCCAGCCCAGCGCGATGGAGATGGCGGGAAAGAGGATGTGGAAGGAGATGTTGGCGGCGAACTGCACCCGGGCGAGGATGAGCGGATCCATGACGTCAGCCCTCCTCGGTCTGGTGCTTGAAGAGATGACTATGCGGCGGGGCGGCTGCAAGGCTTTCCAGAAATGCCTCGACCGCCGCGAAATGGACCGGCCAGGCGGGGGGATGCCAGCTTTCCATTCGGCCCAACTGGTCGGCCCTTGCGGAGCTGGCATCGGCTGCATAGGCGGTCACCATGGCGGCCCAGGCAGCAGCGTCGTCGGCTGGCAGGTGGTCCGGCACGCCGCGGCCGACCTCGCGCAGCGCGGGGATGTCGGAGGCGATGACCGGGGTGCCGGCGGCCAGGGCCTCGGCGACCGGGATTCCGAAGCCTTCGGCCTGGCTGGGCAGCAGCAGGGCGTGGGCGCCGGCAAGCAGCGTTGCCAGCTCGGCATCCGTGCAGTGGCCGCGCTCCTCCACCATCGGCAGGCCTGGCAGCAGCCGAAGGGCGTCCGCGGCGCCGAAGCTGCGGCGGCCGACCAGCACCAGTTTCGGAGCGGCTGGCCCAAGCCGGCGCCAGGCTTCCAGCAGCATGGCGTGGTTCTTGCGCTTCTCGATGGTGGCGATGCAGAGGAAGTAAGGCCGGCCGGGCGCCGCCGCCGCCGCCGGCAGGTCGAGCCCCAGGGGCGCCACCAGGCAGGGCGGCATCGGGAGGCCCTGCGTCCCCAGCCAGCCGGCCAGCGACCGCCGCACTGCCTGGCTGAACACCAGCACCGCATCGGCCAGTCGGCCGACATTCCGCATGCGTGCCCGCGCCATGCGGCGTTGCAGCCAGCGCGTGGTATCAGGGAATTCCAGCGGGATCAGGTCGTGCACCGCCGGCACGAACAGGGCACCCTGTTGGCGAAGGCCGGCGATGGCGCGGCCTCGATGGAGGCCATGATGCGACACCAGGCTGACCATACTGCCGGGCCGGAATTGCAGCGGGCCAGCATGGTGCGGCGGCGGCCCGCCGGCCAGTGCGGCGGCCACCCCTTCGCGCTGTAGGGCGACGAAGCGGCCCCGCCAATCCGTCGTCGCGAAGCCGCCACCCGGTCGATCCAGCACGTGCCGGGCGTAGGCCAATTCGACCCTCTCCATCCCGCTCGGCCGTCCCCGCCGTAACGAGGCCAGCAGCCGCGAGATGTCGAGAACCCAGGGAGGGGTCGTCAGAGCCCGGCCAGGACCGTCTCCGCCTTGCTGACATCGAAGCCGCCGGGCGCCTCGATGGCGACATGGCTGACGCGGCCGTCCTTGGCGACCAGCACGAAGCGTTGGCAGCGCATCCCCATCCCGCGCGCGGTCAGGTCGAGCTCGACCCCAAGCGCCTTGGTGAAGGCGGCGGCGCCGTCGGCCAGCATCACCACATCCTCGCCCACGCCCTGGTCGCGTCCCCAGGCACCCATGACGAAGGCGTCATTGACGGCCATGCAGACCACCTTGGTCACGCCCTTCGCCTTGAACGCGGCAGCATTCTCGACAAAGCCCGGCAGGTGCTTGGCCGAGCAGGTGGGGGTGAAGGCGCCGGGCACGCCGAACAGCACCGTGGTGCCGGTGCCGAACAACTCGTCCGTATCGACCTCCTTCGGGCCTTCGGCGGTGCCGCTCATCAGCTTCATGCTGGGGATGCTGTCGCCGGGCTGGATGGTCATGGGGGGGTTCTCTCCTGTGGAAAGGGCGGTTTAGCGAAGGCCAGGGCGGCTGTCATCGGGCGCGGGGCGGCGCCTTGCAGGCGGCGGGGGGCGCCGCCATCTTTTCGGCATGGCCCGGAAAAAGACACGCAAAGACCAGACGGCATGGCTGACCGGCCAGTTGCTCATCGCCATGCCCAGCCTGCGCGACGCCAATTTCGCACAGACCGTGATCTGCATCTGCGCCCACTCGGAAGATGGGGCGATGGGGATCGTACTGAACAAGCCGCTGGAGCGGCTGTCCTTCGATGCGCTGCTGAAGCAACTGGGCGTGGCGCCGGTGCCGCCCCAGCGCAGTATCCGCATGCTGGCGGGTGGCCCGGTGGATGGCGGCCGCGGCTTCGTGCTGCACAGCGGCGAGTGGTCCACCGAGGGCAGCTTGTCGGTGGATGAGCAAACCCGGCTGACCTCGTCGATCGAAGTGCTGAAGGCGATCGCCAAGGGCGAGGGACCGCGCGAATGCGTGCTGGCGCTGGGCTATGCCAGCTGGGGGCCCGGCCAGCTGGAGCAGGAGATCGGCGCCAACACCTGGCTGAGCGTCACGGCCGACGAGACGTTGCTGTACGAGGCCAAGCCGGAGCAGGCCTGGCGCCAGGCGCTGGCGAAGCTGAAGGTGGATCCGTTGCTGCTGAGCGGGGCGGCTGGGCACGCCTGAGCTGGCGCCCCATATTGCGGGGATGCCGATCAACGAAAGCCTGCCCTTCGTCCCGATCCAGATTGCCGTGCTGACGGTGAGCGACACGCGGACGCTGGTAAACGACACCTCCGGCGCCACGCTGGTCGGGCGCATTGAAGCGTCGGGGCATCGTTGTATCGAGCGCGCGATCATTCGCGACGATGCCGACGCCATCGAGGGCGTGCTGCGCGGCTGGATCGCGCGGCCTGAGGTGGATTGCGTCATCACCACCGGCGGGACGGGGATCACCGGCCGCGACGTGACGCCGGAGGCGTTCGGGCGGGTGCTGGAGAAGGAAATCCAGGGCTTCGGCGAACTGTTCCGGATGCTCAGCTACCAGAAGATCGGCACCTCGACGATGCAGTCCCGCGCGCTGGGCGGGGTGGCCGGTGGCACCTACCTGTTCGCCTTGCCTGGCAGCACCGGGGCTTGCAAGGATGCGTGGGACGACATCCTGCAATTCCAGCTCGATATTCGCCACAAGCCCTGCAATTTGGTGGAGTTGATGCCAAGGTTGCAAGAACACTTGAAGGGCGCAGCATGATCCAGCGCGACGATTGCTCCGCAATCGCGCGGTGGTGGAGCTGATGCCCCGCCTGCAGGAACACCTCAAGGGAGCGGCCTGATGGACACGCATGTGCGCGAGAACCACCGCGAGGACACCCCCGGCCGCGCCAACGTGGCCGATACGCCCGAGCTCATCGCCTATTACGAGGCGTTGGAGCGGGCGGAGATGGGCGCGCTGTGGACCGTGGCGAACAAGATCGAACCGTGGTTC
>CAXTJY010000150.1:0-8203 GCA_964244395.1 uncultured Rhodovarius sp. | reverse complement strand
GCAGGCGCCGCTGCTGCCATTGGACCTGCCTACCGCCACCGGGCCAGGCGACCGCCGCCGTGGCTTTCGCATCGTCGCTTAGGAGAGCTTGGCACATGAGTGGAAAGATCGAGGCCCGGCTGGCCGAACTGGGCATCACCCTGCCAGCCGCGCCATCACCGGTAGCGAATTATGTCGGCTTCACCGTCAGCGGTTCGTTGGTGGTGGTGTCTGGCCAGATCCCGTTGCAGGACGGCAAGCTCGCCTTCACCGGCAAGGTGGGCGCGACGGTGACGCCCGAGGTCGCAACTCAGGCATGCCGGCTATGCTTCATCAACGTTCTGGCCCAGCTGAAAGCGGCCTGCGGCGGCGATCTGGACCGGGTGACGCGGGTGTTGCGGCTGGGCGGGTTCATCGCCGCGCCGGCGGAATTCACTGGCCACCCGGCGGTGATGAACGGCGCGTCCGACCTGTGCGTGGCGGTGTTCGGCGAGGCCGGCAAGCACGCCCGCAGCACCATCGGCGTGCCGAGCCTGCCTGCGGATGCGTGCTGCGAGGTCGAGGGGATGTTCGAGATTGGAACTTGATAGGCTGCGCTAAGCAATCTTAGCATCGAATATGCTCGACAAGATTATCGCCAAGGCGGGCGGCGTGAATGCGTTGGCCCGCCAGCTAGGTATCAGCTCCGCCGCCGTGTCGGTATGGAAGCGGGTGCCGGCGGCGCGGGTGGCGACCGTGGCGCGCATCACAGGCCTGCCCGCGGCGCAGATCAGGCCGGATCTGGGCGGCTTTGCAGAGGATCAGGCGATGTTCCCTGAGACCCGCGCCTTGGGCTGGGCCCCCAGGCCATCGCGGCAGCGGCACTGGCGGAGGCCATCCGAGCCGAGAAGGCGAGGCGTTGGCAGGGGGAGAATGCCGAGGCGTTGCGTGCCAAGCACGACTGGATAGAAAAGAACGGGCTGCCCCTGGCCAAATACCGGCAGTTCTGAGTGGCGCGGATTGACGTCCATCGCGGCGATCCAGGCTGGCTGGTGGACGTGCAATCAGAACTGACCTGGCAACTGCCGACCCGAGTCGTAGTGCCGCTGCTGCCGGTGGCCAAAACGCCGACCGCGACGGAGCTCAACCCCGTATTCACCATCGAGGACGCCCGATATGCCTTCATGGCGGAGTTGCTGGCTGCGGTCCCGCGCCGCAGTCTGGCCGCGTTCGCCATACCCTCGCGCATGAGCGCGACGCCATCACCGGCGCCCTGGACATCCTCTTCACCGGTTTCTGATTGACGCCCCGCTCGTCGCGCGCATCTTCACCCCATGCCGGACACCGCCACCGAATACACGCTCAGCCTGCACCCGCGCATCGCGGACCTCACTGCCGCGGAATGGAATGGCTGCGCCGGCGGCAACCCTTTCGTCAGCCACGCCTTTCTTTCCGCCCTGGAGGACAGCGGCAGCACCGGCGGGCGCACTGGCTGGTTCCCGCAGCACGCCGCGCTGCGCGACCCCGGTGGGATGCTGGTGGCCTGCGCGCCGTGCTACGCCAAGGCCAATTCCTATGGCGAATACGTCTTCGACCATGCCTGGGCCAATGCCTATGAGCGGGCCGGCGGCAGCTACTACCCCAAGCTCCAGGTGGCGGCCCCGTTCTCGCCGGTCCCGGGGCCGCGGTTGCTGGTGCGGCCCGGGCATGAGCACGCTCTCGGCGCGCTGGCACAGGGGCTGCGGCAGGCGATGGAGCAGCTGAAATGTTCTTCGGTGCACATCACCTTCTGCTCCCGCCCGGAGTGGGATGCGCTGGGTGAGGCAGGCTGGCTGCAGCGCATCGGCACCCAGTTCCACTGGACAAATGAGGGCTTCGCCAGCTTCGACGATTTCCTGGCCAAGATGTCGTCACGCAAGCGCAAGCAGATCAAGCGCGAGCGGCGAGATGCGGCGGCCCAGGGGCTGACCTTTCGGGCGCTGCGGGGGGCGGAGATCACCCCCGCGCTGTGGCGCCGCTTCCATGACTTCTATCGCAACACCACGGACCGGAAGTGGGGCAGCGCCTATCTGCACGGCAAATTCTGGCCATTGCTGGGCGAGCGGCTGGGCGACCGAGTGGTGCTGATGCTGGCCGAACGGGAAGGCCAGCCCATCGCCGGCGCGCTGAACCTGTGGGGCGAGGATGCGCTGTACGGCCGCAATTGGGGCGCGGTGGAGGAGGTGCCGTTCCTGCATTTCGAGCTTTGCTACTACCAGGCCATCGACTTCGCGATCGCGCACGGCATTTCACGCGTCGAGGCGGGCGCGCAGGGCGAGCACAAGATCCAGCGCGGCTACCTGCCGGCCGAGACGTACTCAGCGCATTGGATCGGCCATGCCGGGCTGCGCCGTGCCGTGGGCGAGTTCCTGGAGCAGGAGCGGCCGGCGATGCGGGCGCAGATGGCGGAGCTGGCGACGCTGTCACCGTTCAGGTGCGAATAGGTCCGAAGCGGCCGCTTGCCGTGGCGTATCTCCAGCTGGCGCTGTCCATGATCCTGGTCGGCGCCAACGTGGCGGTGGCGAAGCTGCTGAGCGAGGCGCTGCCGATTGCGGTGATCGCCTTCGCCCGTTGTGTTCTGGCGGTGGTGGTGCTGTGGCCGTTGGCGCGCTTGTTGGAGGGTGGCCCGAGGCTTGGAAGGGCCACGCTGCACAACCTGTTCTGGCAGGCCATCTTTGGCACTGCCATCTACAATGCGGGGCTGCTGGCCGGGCTGCGGCTGACCACGGCCCTGGAGGGCGGGCTGGTGCTGGCCACGCTGCCGGCGGTGGTGGCGCTTGGCGCTTGGGGCTTGCTGCGCGAGCGGTTGACCGGCCCGCAGCTCAGCGCGGCCGCGCTGGCGGGGGCCGGCATGGCGGCGATCACCATCGCCCGCATCGGCAGCGCCGAGGGCGGGTCCTGGGCCGGCAACCTGCTGGTGTTCGTGGGAGTGTGCGGTGAGGCCGCCTATGTGTTGCTGGCGCGCCGCATGGGTACGGTGCCGGTGATGACCGCCAGCCTGTGGATGCAGGTGTTTTCCGCGCTCATCCTGCTGCCCTTTGCGGCACCGGGATTCAACGCGCTGGCTGGGCTCGACGCCACGCTGGCTGCGCTGCTGGTCTTCCACGCCATGACCGCCAGCGTGCTGTGCCTGCTGCTGTGGTACCAGGGGCTGAAGACGGTGCCGGCGGGGGCGGCGGGGGTGTTCACGGCGTTTCTGCCGGCAAGCGCGGCGGTGGTGGCGGTGGCTTTCCTTGGCGAAAGCTTCGGCCTGGCGCATGGCGTGGGGTTTGGCCTGATGCTGGTGAGCGTGCTGCTCGCGACCTGGCCGCGCCGCCCGTGAGGGCCTGGTTCGCATGCAGCGGCGCCGAATTGCTGGCGCGCGACCCGGCCGATACCGTAGGTCGCCTCGCCTCCGCTCAGCAAGGGCGTGGCTATACCGGCTCGCCGGAGCAGGAAACGGCTTGGCGCCACCAGATCGACACGCTTCGCAAAGCCCTGGCCGCGCACGACAGTGCGACCTGGACCGTTGCGCTGGAATACGACCTGCTGCGGCTGGAGCGCCGCATCGACGCCGTGCTGCTGAGCGACCGCGCCATCCTATGCCTGGAATTCAAGTTGAACGACCGTTCGCCGGCGGCGCGGCGGGAGGCGGAGGATTACGCGCTGGACCTGCGTGACTTCCATGCCGGCAGCCGGGCGCATCCCATCGTGCCTATCCTGGTCACCGGCGGGCTGCCATCGGCGCCACCGCAGCCAAGCCTGCTGCTCGACGCGGTCTGGCCCACGCTACACAGCACCGATTTGGCGCAGACCATCGCCTGGGTTCAGGCGCAGGCGCCGGCGCACCCGCTGGACGGCGCCGCCTGGCTCGCCGCGCCGTACCGCCCGGTGCCGCACATCATCGAGGCGGCGACGATGCTCTATGCCCGCAACGGCGTGGCTGAAATCGCCGCCGCGGGCGCAGACCGTGCCAGCCTGACGCGCACCACCGCCGCCATTGGCGAGGCCATCGCCGCCGCCCGCACCGCCGGTGAGCGTGTCGTCATCTTCGTCACCGGCGTGCCCGGCGCGGGCAAGACGCTGTGCGGCCTCAACACGGTGTTCGGCGAGGCCCGGCAGGATGGCGCCGCCTTTCTCACCGGCAACATGCCGCTGGTGGCCGTGTTGCGCGCCGCGCTGGCCGAGGATGCGGTGCTGCGCGAGAAGCTGCCGCGCGGCGAGGCCGACCGCCGCGTCCGCGCCGCGCTGCAGAACGTGCATCGCTTCCTGGAAGGCGGCGCCGTCGATCCGGCTGCGCTACCGCCGGAGCGGGTCATCGTCTTCGACGAGGCGCAGCGCGCCTGGGATGCGGCGAAATCGTTGCGCGGCAGCCTGAACAAGCCTTCGCGCCTTACCATGAGCGAACCGGCCCATACGCTGGAGCTGATGGGCCGCCGCCCCGGCTGGGCCGCGGTGGTGGCGCTGATCGGCCAGGGGCAGGAGATCAACACGGGCGAGGCGGGGCTGGCGGAATGGGCGGCGGTCATTCCCCGCTTCGGCTGGCGCGCGGTGGCGGCGCCGGGTGCCATGCCACCCGCGCCCTGGCTCGACCACGATCCGGGCCTGGACCTGACCGTTCCCATCCGCAGCCTGCGCAGCCCCCACACCGCCGACTGGGTGGATGCCGTGCTGCGGGGCGCCGCGCATGAGGCCATCGCCATGCCGGACGCGCCGTTCCTCCTCACCCGGAGTCTGGACGCCATGCGCTCGGCCCTGCGCGCCCAGGCACGTGGACAGCGCCGGGCGGGCCTGCTGCGCAGCTCAGGCGCCAAGCGTTTGCGAGGCGAGGGTCTGGCGGCCGAGGTCCCCGCTGATGACGTGCCGGATTGGTTTCTGCGCCGCTGGCCCGACATCCGCGCCTCGGACGCATTGGAAGCAGCCGCCACCGAATACGCCTGCCAGGGGCTGGAGCTCGACATGGCCGGGCTCTGCTGGGGCGGCGACTTCATCCGGCACGCCGGCATATGGAAGGCGCGCCGCCTGATGGGGCGTCGCTGGGTGCCGGACAGCGAGCACGACTTCGTCCGCAACACCTATCGGGTGCTGCTGACCCGCGCTCGCGGTGAGACCATCATCTGGGTGCCGCCGGGCAGCGAGGCCGGCCCTTTCCACGACGCCACGCGCCCGGCGGCCGAGATGGATGCCATTGCCGACTACCTGGCCATCTGCGGCGCCCGGCCGTTGCCGGCGCCGGCGCCGCTGCCCACCCCGGCCCTTCTCCTGTAGCCTCCCTCCGATGCGCGTCCTCCTGCTCCTCCTCGCCCTTTTCACCCCCGCCACCGCCGCCGAACTCAAGCTCGCCACCTGGAACATCGCCTGGGCCACCCTGCGCCCCGCCGATGACCGTGAAGTGCCGCGCGACGTGCCACGCCGCACCGATGCCGACTGGTCGCTGCTGCGCTCCTATGCCGCCCGCCTGGACGCTGACGTCATTGCCTTCCAGGAGATCGACGGCCCCCACGCCGCCGCCCGCATCTTCGACGAGCGCGCCTACACCTTCTTCTTCCCCGCCGAGGACGACGTGCAGCGCGCCGGCTTCGCTGTCCGTCGCGCCCTGCGCGTCACCCAGAACCCTGATCTGGCCGCGCTCGATCTTCGGCCCTGGGCGCGCTTCTCGCTGCGCCGCGGCACCGACATCACGGTCGATCACGAGGGCCATCGCCTGCGCCTGCTCTCCGTCCATCTCGGCGCCAGCTGCAACGAGGCGGAGATGGACTCCACCCCGCAATGCACCACCCTTTCGCAGCAGGTCGCCATCCTGGCCGGCTGGGTGGCGCAGCGGCGGGAGGAGGGCGTGCCCTTCGCCATCCTGGGCGATTTTAACCGCCGCATCCCGCCCGGCGGCAACGAATTCACCACCCGGCTCGGCGGCCCGCTGACCCGCGCCACTGAAGGCTATTCCAACCCCTGCTTCGCCAGCGCCTCCGGCGGCCGGCCGTTCATCGACCACATCTTTTTCGGCGGCGCCGCGCGCGGCTGGCTGGTGCAGAATACGCTGCGCGTCATGGTCTACGCCGAGCGAGACGCGCGCGACCGGCTGTCGGACCACTGCC
The DNA here is from genome assembly GCA_964244395.1 of uncultured Rhodovarius sp. GTDB lineage: Bacteria > Pseudomonadota > Alphaproteobacteria > Acetobacterales > Acetobacteraceae > Rhodovarius. The sequence goes on along the minus strand of CAXTJY010000150.1, from coordinate 2,132 downwards.
CCGTCTCGGTCCGGCTGCGCTTGCCATGACCGGGCAGAATGGCCTGCTCAACGTCACCCTGCCGCTGGCCATGGTGAACTTCATCAACCAGGCCAGCCGCGCCATCATGGCGCTGATCGGCCCGGCGCTGGCGCTGGAGTTCGCCCTGTCCGCGGCCGATCTCGGGCTGCTCGCCGCCATCCTCTTCGTGGCCTACGGGCTGATGCAGCTGCCGGTGGGCGTGGCGCTGGACCTCCATGGTCCCCGCCGCGTCCAAAGCGCCTCCGCCCTCATCGCCTGCGCCGGCTTCCTGCTCAGCGCGCTGGCCACCGGGCCGCTCATGCTGGGCTGCGGCCGCTTCCTCACCGGCCTGGGCATCGCCTCCGGCCTCATCGGCCTGATCAAGGCGCACACCCAGTGGATGCCGCGCAACCGGGTGGCCGCCTATACCGGTGCGGGGGTGTTCATCGGCGGCATCGGCGGCCTGTGCGTGACGCTGCCCATGCAGGCGCTGCTGCCGGCCATCGGCTGGCGCGGCGCCTTCTGGCTGCTGGCGGCCATCGCGGCGCTGGTGGCGCTGGCCATCTGGCTGGTGGTGCCGGACAGCCCGCAGCGGGTCAGCGCCAAGCCGCTGCTGTCCGAGATCGGCGAGTTCGGGCCGATCTTCGCCGCCCCCATCTTCATCCGCATGGTGCCCGCCATCGTGGTGCTGAACGCCATGCACTTCACCTATCAGGGGCTATGGATCGGCCCCTGGCTGCGCGACGTGGCGGGCCAGGGCGACGGCGCCCGTGCCACCACGCTGCTGCTCTACGCGCTGGGCGTGATGTTCGGAAACCTGCTGTCGGGCCAAGCCGCCAGCGCGCTGCAGGCGCGCGGCCGCAGCCCTATGGCGGTGCCGGTGGTGGCCATGTTCGGCATGCTCGCCATCCAGATCATCCTGCTTGCCTTCGCCCCGCGCGACTTCGCGCTCGTGGGCCTGCTGTGGATCGGCTTCGCCTTCTTCGGCTCGACCAGCTCGGCCGCCTATTCCGCCGTGGCGCAAGCCTACCCGCCGCATCTCGCCGGCCGGGTCGCCACCGCTGTCAACGCCACCATGCTCGCCATCGTCTTCGTGCTGCAAAGCATGATCGGCGCGCTGCTTGACCTCTGGCCGCGCCTGCCGGGCGGCGGCTGGGACCCGGCAGGCTATGCCTGGGCGATGGTGGCGACCATCATCCTGCAGGCCGGCGTGATCGGCTGGATGGGAGTGCGCCGGGCGTGAACCTCGACAAGCTGCTGAAGCGCTATTGCGTGACCGACGGCGTGGGCTTCTCCCTGAAGAAGTACGACCCCACCGATGAAGGTGGCCTCAGGCTGGAACGCGAGGCCGCCGCTGCCCTGCTCGCCAGCGGCCAGAAGCGCCTGGCCGAGTTGCAGGATATGCTCTACGCGCAGGACCGCTGGGCCGTGCTTTGCATCGTCCAGGCGATGGACGCGGCGGGCAAGGACGGCACAATCAAGCACGTCTTTCGCGGGCTGAACCCACAGGGCTGCGAGGTCACCGCCTTCAAGGCGCCGACCTCGACGGAGCTGGATCACGACTTCCTCTGGCGGCACGTCACCGCCTTGCCGCCGCGCGGCCATGTCGGCATCCACAACCGCTCCTGGTATGAGGAAGTGCTGGTGGCGCGGGTCCATCCCGGCATCGTCGCGGGGCAAAAATTGCCGCCGCGGCTGGTCGGCAAAGCCCTCTACGATGAGCGGCTGGAGGATATCGCGGCCTTCGAGCGGTATCTCTCGCGTCAGGGCGTGGTGGTGCTGAAGTTCTTCCTCAACGTCAGCCGCGACGAGCAGCGCAAGCGGTTCCTCGCCCGCATCGATGAGCCGGAAAAGAACTGGAAGTTCAACAGCGGCGACGTGGCGGAGCGCGCGCATTGGAACGAGTACCAGCGCGCCTATCAGAAGGCGATCCGCGCCACCGCGACCGAGGCCTCGCCCTGGTACGTCGTGCCGGCGGACCGCAAGTGGTTCGCCCATCTGGTGGTCGCCGGCGCCATGGTGGCGGCGCTGGAAAAACTGGACCTTGCCTATCCGAGGCTGGAGCCGGCCGAGGCGGCCAAACTGCAGGCGGCGAAGGTTGCGCTGTCGCAGGAAGGATGAGGGGCATCGGG
>CAXTJY010000149.1:2622-8273 GCA_964244395.1 uncultured Rhodovarius sp. | reverse complement strand
CTTGCTGGCGCAATCGCCGTCGCTGATCATTCTCGATCTCGGCCTGCCGGACATGGCGGGCCATGATCTGTTGCGCACCATCCGCGCCCGCGACCCTGCCCGCCCGACCTGGGCCGAAGCGCTGTTCAGCTACCCGGGCGTGTGGGCGGTGCTGAACCATCGGGTCGCGCACGCGCTGCATGGCGCCGGCTGGCCGGCCGCGGCGCGCTTCGTCTCGCAGTGGGGCCGCTTCACCACCGGTATCGAAATCCATCCCGGGGCGAAGATCGGCCGGCGGCTGTTCATCGACCACGGCATGGGCGTGGTGGTGGGCGGCACGGCGACGATCGGCGACGACGTCACCATCTACCAATGCGTAACCCTGGGCGGCCTCTCGCTAAAGCCGGGCAAGCGCCACCCGGACGTGCTGGATGGCGCCATCATAGGCGCCGGGGCGCAGGTGCTGGGGCCGATCACCGTTGGGCGCGGCGCCCGGGTGGGTGCGAATTCCGTGGTGGTGGACGATGTGTGCGAAGGCCACACCGTCGTTGGTATCCCCGCGCGCAGCCCCAAGGGCTGCGATGAGGAGGCGACCGTCGGCTACGGCATGCCGCAGCGTGCCGATGCCGACCCGCTAGGCGAGGAAGTCGCGCAGCTACGGGCGGAGGTGGCGGCGCTGCGGGCCCTCGTGCAGCGGGTGCCGCTGGACCGGGCGGGTTAGCGGCCGCCCCCGCCGAACGACCATTGCGCGGCGATGCTCAGCCGCCATCGGGGTGAATCACGATTGGTGCCGAACCCGGCCGCGACGCCCAGGATCGGCGCCTCCTCGGTGAAGCGCTGCCGCAGGCCCACCTCGACGAGGCTGAAGTCGCGCTCGCCCCGCTCCTGCTGCCGGCGCACATAGCCGAGCACGGCGACGGTGTTGCGCGACAGGCCCTGTCCCACCGTCCCGCTGATCGAGTAAAGGCCCGGTCGCTCGCCGCGGATGGGGTTGAAGCGTGAGGTGTAGCCCAGGTTGAGGTTGAGCCCGATGGGCCGGCTCTCAGGCCCGATGGCGTAGCCGAGCAGGACGAAGAGGTCTCCCTCGTATGCTGGCCTGTCGCGGCCGTAGAGCGTGCGCACCCTGCCCAGGATGGAGGTGACCGGCACTGCGCCTGCTTCGTCCGTCACCTGGTAAAGGGCGCCCAGGCGGGTCGCGCCGCCTGCGGCAGGCACGCCGCTGCTGGTGCTGGAGCCCATCGCTTCCAGCGTGGCAGGGCGGCCCCGCAGGTCCAGATTGCCGTAGGCGCCGAGCTGGCCGATGCGAATTTCCAGCCGTGGCGCCACGCCGAGCTGAAGTTCACTGTCGAAGGCCGAAGTGCCGCGGTAGGTGCCTGAACGGGCTCTTTCGTGCAGACCTACGACGTTGAGTTCCGCCTCGCCGGGCCGTGCCACCAGGGGATCGGACACCTCGAAAGGATCATCGGCCAGCGCCAGCGGCTGGGTTTCGGCGAAGGCGGTGCCCGCCGCCAGGACGCCGAGGGCGGCCGCCCGCCCCAGCCACGACAGTGATCGCATCGCGATGTCCTTGATCAGCTTCAGGCTAATATGCCCTCCAACCGGGCCGCTTGGCGATGGGACGGTCACGGTGCGGTTCTGCCATTGCCTTGCCGTCCGCGGCTTCCTGCCGCAGCCTTCCGTCCCATGCTGATCTTTCGCCGCGCGCTGCCTTTCCTGGCCACCCCAGCCTTCGCGCAATCCTGGCCCAACCGGCCTATCCGCCTCATCGTGCCGTTCCCGCCGGGCGGCGGCGTGGACCTCACCGCGCGTCTTCTGGCCGAGCCTTTGGCCCAGATCCTTGGCCAGAACGTGGTGATCGAAAACCGAGGCGGCGCCGGTGGCGTCATCGGCGTCGAGGCGATGTCGCAGGCGCCGCCGGATGGCCTTACCCTCAGCCTGACAGGCGCCGGCACCATTACCGCCGGCCCGCATCTGCGCCGCCTGCCGTATGACGCGCTGGGCCTGGCGCACATCACCCGCCTCGTCCGCATGCCCTTCATTATGGCGGTGCGGCTCGACCTGCCGGCGCAGACACTGCCGGAATTCCTTGCCCTCGCCCGCCAGGGCCGCATGACCTACGCCAGCGGCGGCGCCGGCACCTCGCAGCACCTCACCGGCGAGCTGTTCAACCAGATGGCGGGGGTGCGCATCGAGCACATCCCGTATCGCGGCACCGGCCCGGCGCTGAACGACCTGGCGGCCCGTATCGTCGATGTCTATTACGGCGACCCGGCGACGCTGAGCCTGATCCAGGGCGGCCAGGCCCGCGCCATGGCGGTGACCTCGGCCGAGCGCTGGTCGCTGCTGCCCGACACACCCGCGGCGGCGGAGGCGGTGCCGGGCTATGTCAGCGAGAATTGGTACGGGCTGGCTGCCCCGGTGGGAACGCCAGAGCCGATCCAGGAGGCGCTGAGCGCGGCCGTGCTGCGCGTGCTGAACGACCCCGCCGCCCGTGCCCGCTTCGACGCCGCCGGCCTGCACCCCGCGCCGATGAGCCGCTCCGACTACGCCGCCTTCCTGCGCACCGACACCGAGACCTGGGGCCGGGTGGTGCGGGCCGGCAATATCAGGATCAATGACTGAGATGGATCACCGTTTGGCCGTCGATATCGGCGGCACCTTCACCGACCTGGTGCTGGAAACGCCCGCCGGCACGCACTCCCACAAACTGCTGACCTCGGCCGACGCGCCCGAGCGGGCGGTTCTGGAAGGCACCACGGCGCTGCTGGCCGCGGCCGGCGTGGCGCCCGCCGCTATCGGCCTCGTTCTGCACGGCACCACCCTGGCGACCAACGCACTGATCGAGCGCAAGGGCGCCAGAACCGCGCTGCTGACCACCCAGGGTTTCCGCGACAGTGTGGAGATCGCCTATGAACATCGCTTCGCACAGTACGACCTGACGATGGAGCGGCCGGCGCCGCTGGCCCCACGCGCGCTGCGCTACACCGTGCCGGAGCGCATCGCCGCCGATGGTGGGGTGCTGCTGCAATTGGATGAAGCGGGGCTACACGCGGTGGCGGATAAGGCCCGTGCCGATCGCGTCACCGCGCTGGCCATCTGCTTCCTGCACAGCTTCACCAATGACTCGCATGAGCGCCGGGCCGCCTCGATCCTGGAACCGTTGCTGCCCGAGGTGTCGATCTCGCTCTCCTGCGAGGTCTGCCCGGAAGTCCGCGAATACGACCGGATGAGCACCACCCTGGCCAACGCCTATGTGCGGCCGCTGATGGATGGCTACCTGGCCCGGCTGGAACAGGGCTTCGCCGCCGCCGGACTCGCCGCGCCCATCCTGATGATGATGTCCTCGGGCGGCCTGTGCACGGTGGAGGCGGCGCGGCGCTATCCCGTGCGGCTGGTGGAGAGTGGCCCGGCCGGCGGCGCCATCCTCGCCCGTCACGTTGCGGCGCAGAACGGGCTGGACCGCGTGCTGGCCTTCGACATGGGCGGCACCACCGCCAAGCTCACCCTCATCGAGCATGGCCGGTTCCACATGAACCGCAGCTTCGAGGTCGCCCGCGCCTACCGCTTCGTGCAGGGCAGCGGCTTGCCCCTGCGCATCCCGGTGATCGAGCTTGTGGAGATCGGCGCCGGCGGCGGCTCCATCGCGCGGCGCGACGGAATGGGACGCATCCAGATCGGGCCGGACAGTGCCGGCAGCGCGCCCGGGCCCGCCTGTTACGGAATGGGCGGCACATCGCCCACGGTGACGGATGGCGACCTTCTGCTGGGGCGGCTGGACCCTGGCTTCTTCGCGGGCGGGACCATCGCGCTGGACGAGGCCGCCGCCGCCGCGGCCTTCGCCCCGCTGGGCGCCGAAGCGCCGGTGGGGGTGGCGGAGATCGTGGACGAGACGATGGCCAGCGCGGCGCGCATCCACGCGGTGGAGAATGGCGAGGACACGGCGGGGCGGACCATGATCGCGTTTGGCGGTGCGGCGCCGCTGCACGCCGCGCGGCTGGCGCAGAAACTAGGCATCACTCGCGTGCTGGTGCCGAAAGGCGCCGGGGTGGGTTCGGCGCACGGCTTCCTGCAGGCACCCATCGGCTTTGAAGTGGTACGCACCCGCTACACCCGGCTGGATGCGATGGATCCGGGGGCGCTCGACGCGATGTTCGCAGACATGCGGGCTGAGGCCGAAGCGGTGGTGTTGCAGGCCGCGCCGCGAGATGGGCTGGTGGAAGCCCGCACCGCCTTCATGCGCTATCGTGGCCAGGGGCATGAGATTGCCGTGCCGGTCACCGGAGGCATCACCGCCGAGGCCTTGGGCAACGCCTTTACCGAGGCCTATCGCGCCGTCTTCGGTCGCGCCATTCCCGGCCTGGCGCCGGAGGTCATGACCTGGGCGTTGGCACTTAGCCTGCCGATGCCGCCGCCCGACGTCCTGGGCCCCGTCGTTGCAACCCCCGCTGCCGCCGCCACCCGTACCCGCCGCATGACCGACCCGGCGACTGGGGAGGCTCACGACGCCGCCATCCATCCGCGCCAGGGCCTGGCGCCCGGCGCCACGCTGGCGGGCCCGGCGCTGATCATCGAGGACGAAACAACCACCGTCGTGCCGCCCGGCTGGGCCGCGGCCATCAACGCCGGCGGCCAGATCGTCCTGGAGTTCGCAGCGTGATGCCGGCCTATGCGCAGAAGCTGAACTGCGCGGCATCGCAGCGCGCCAAGGCCCGCGCCGCGCTGGCCGACCAGCTGATCGCTGGTGGCTCGCCCGTCTTGGCCAGGGCCTGCCGTCATGCCGGCGCGTCGGCTGAAACCCGCCAACGTGGCTCGCTTCACCACATCGCCCGAGGTTGCCTGCCATGAACGACATCCGCCTCCAGGTCATGTGGAACCGGCTGCTCTCCGTCGTCGAGGAGCAGGGCCGCACCCTCGTCCGCACCGCCTTCTCCACCTCGGCGCGCGAGGCTGGCGACATCTCGGCCGGCGTGTTCGACGTGCAGGGGCGCATGCTGGCGCAGGCTGTCACCGGCACGCCCGGCCATGTGAATTCCATGGCGCGCAGCGTGAAGCACTTCCTGGCCGCCATTCCGGCCGAGACGATGCGTGAGGGCGACCACTACTTTACCAACGACCCCTGGATGGGCACCGGGCATCTGTACGACATCGTCGTCACCTCGCCCGCTTTTCACAACGGCAAGATGGTCGGGCTGTTCTCCTGCACCGTGCATGTCGTGGATATCGGCGGCATCGGCCTGTCGCCGGATGGCCGGCAGGTGTTCCACGAAGGCCTGCGCATCCCGATCATGACGCTGGCGCGTCAAGGCGTGGTGGATGAGGCGCTGGTCAATCTGATCCGGGTCAATGTCCGCGAACCGGTGCAGGTGGAGGGCGACCTCTACGCCCTGATGGCCTGCAATGAGACCGGCGAGCGCCGGCTTTCCGCCATGCTGGGCGAGAACGGGCTGGACGACCTTGAGGTGCTGGGTACCCACATCATCGAACGCTCGCGCGACGCCATGCTGGCGGAGATCGCCAAGATGCCGAAGGGCGAATGGACGAGCCACATGCGCATCGACGGCATGGAGGCGCCGATCGACCTGCATGAGCGCCTGACCATCGCCGACTTCTCGCTTCTGCACGCGCGCTGTGGCTTCATCGCGATGGTGCCGCAGTGGGAGTTCCTGGACTTC
>CAXTJY010000149.1:0-2612 GCA_964244395.1 uncultured Rhodovarius sp. | reverse complement strand
GCGCGTCAGGTGTATCGCGTGGGCGGCGTGCAACCGATCGACCTGCATGCGCGCCTGACCATCGCCGAGGACCACATCGCGGTGGACTACACCGGCACCTCGGCGCAGAGCGGCTTCGGCATCAACTGCCCGCTCTGCTACACCGATGCCTACACCGCCTTCGGCATCCGCTGCATCATTGGGCCGGATATCCCGAACAATGCCGGCACACTGGACCTGATCCATGTGACGGCGCCGGAGGGATGCATCCTGAACGCGCTGTCGCCGGCGGCGGTGAACGCGCGGAGCACCATGGGGCACATGCTGCCGGACGTGGTGATCGGCGCGCTGGACCAGGCGCTGCCGGGGCGGGTGCCGGCGGAGGGCACCTCCAACCTGTGGAACCTGAAGCTGGGAGCGGGGCAGGGGCTGACCGGCGGTACCCAGATGCCTTTCATGGTGACCATGTTCCATTCCGGCGGCGCCGGCGCGCGGCCGGGTCAGGACGGCCTCTCAGCCACCCCCTACCCTTCCGGTGTGCGCAACGTGCCGGTGGAGGTGACCGAGACGGTCGCGCCCATCGTCGTCTGGCGCAAGGATCTGCGGGATGATTCCGGCGGCGCAGGCGAGTTCCGCGGCGGTGACGGGCAGATTATGGAAGTCGCGCATCGGCACGGCGAGGCCTTCGGCATCTTCGCGACCTTCGAGCGTGTGCATCACCCGGCGCGGGGGCGGCATGGCGGCGAGGATGGGGCGCGCGGCATTGTGCGGCTCGGTTCCGGTACCACGCTAAAAGCGAAGGGTTTCCAGGTGATTCCGGCAGGCGACCGGCTGGTGGTGGAGATGCCCGGCGGCGGGGGGATGGGGCGGCCGAACCGCTAAGCGCTGGGGCGGCGGCGCTCCACCGGCGCTGCGACGGCACATCGCCCCGGCGGTCCGCCGCCGCCAAGGCTTGCGTGCACGAGAACGCGCCGCCGGAGCACATCGGTGCGGGAGCGACGCCGCCCCCGGCAAACTACCGCTGCAACGCCTGCACGATCTCCTGCGTCACCTTCTTCGCATCGCCAAACAGCATCATCGTGTTCGGCCGGAAGAACAGCTCGTTGTCCACCCCCGCATAGCCGCTGGCCATGCCGCGCTTGATGAAGAACACCGTCTTTGCCCGCTCCACATCCAGGATCGGCATGCCATAGATCGCGCTGCTCTTATCCGTCTTTGCAGCCGGGTTGGTGACGTCGTTGGCGCCGATCACGAAGGCCACATCGGCATCCGCAAATTCGGGGTTGATCTCCTCCAACTCGAACACCTCGTCATACGGCACATTGGCCTCGGCCAGCAGCACGTTCATGTGGCCAGGCATGCGGCCAGCGACGGGATGGATGGCGTATTTGATGTCCACGCCTTCCTTCTTCAGCAGTTCCGCCATTTCGCGCAGCACCTGCTGCGCCTGGGCCACCGCCATGCCGTAGCCGGGCACCACGATGATCTTCTGCGCGTTCTTCATCATGTAGGCGGCATCTTCCGGGCTGCCGGCCTTCACCGGCGGCCGGTCCGGATCGACCGCGCCCGCAGGCCCGGCCGTGCCGCCATCGCTGCCGAAACCACCCAGCAGCACGTTGATGATGCTGCGGTTCATCCCCTTGCACATGATGTAGGACAGGATGGCGCCGGAGGCACCGACCAGCGCCCCGGTCACGATCAGCAGCAGGTTGCCAATGGTGAAGCCGATGCCCGCTGCCGCCCAGCCTGAATAGCTGTTCAGCATCGACACTACGACCGGCATGTCCGCCCCGCCGATGGGGATGATCAGCAGGTAGCCCAGCGCGAAGGCGAGCGCCGCGATCAGCCAGAAGAAGAACCAGCTCCCGGTCGCCACGAACAGGATGATGAACAGCACCATCAGCGCGCCCAGCGCGGCATTGATCTTGTGCTGCCCCTGGAAGGTGATGGGCGCGCCGCTCATCCGGCCATCAAGCTTCAGGAAGGCGATGACCGAGCCCGAGAAGGTGATGGCGCCGATGGCCAGGCCCAGCGACATTTCCAGCAGCGACGCGGTCTTGATGCCGCCGCCACCCGGCTTGAGGATGCCGAAGCTGTCCGGCGCGTAGAACGCCGCCGCCGCCACCATCACCGCCGCCATGCCCACCAGGCTGTGGAAGGCGGCGACGAGCTGGGGCAGCGATGTCATGGCGATCCGCTGCGCAAGCACCGCGCCGATCGAGCCGCCGATGGCCAGCCCAGCGATGATGGTGCCGATGCCCGACCAGCTCATCCCCGGCTGGCCCAAGGTGGCGAGGATGGCGATCCCCATACCGATCATGCCGTAGAGGTTGCCGCGTTGGCTGGTCTCGGGGTGCGACAGCCCACGCAGTGCAAGGATGAACAGCACCGAGGAGACGAGGTAGCACAGTGAGGCGAAGGTCTGACCCATGGCGCTCAGCCCTTCTTCTTGAACATGGCGAGCATCCGCCGGGTGACCAGGAAGCCGCCGAAGATGTTCACCGCGGCCAGGGTCACGCCGATGAAGCCGAAGAATTTCGCAGCACCGCTCTCCGCCAGACCCGCCGCCAGCATGGCACCCACCACGATCACGGAGGAGATGGCGTTGGTCACGCCCATCAGCGGCGAGTGCA
>CAXTJY010000148.1:2799-8276 GCA_964244395.1 uncultured Rhodovarius sp. | reverse complement strand
GGCGAAGCCTGCGATCAGGGTGATGCCGGTGATAGGGCCCCGCGCGTCGGCGCCGAACAGCCGCGCCAGCGTGGCGAAGCCGGCCTCGTACAGCCCGATGCCCATGCCCAGGCCGAGGAACGCCCAGGCCAGGATGAGGGTGGGCAGCCCCTGCGCGCCGGACAGCAGCAGCAGGCCCACGCCCATGATCAGGTTGGACGCCATCAACACCCAGTGGCCGCCATGCCGGTCGATCAGCCGCCCGGCCAACGGCCCGACGAAGGCCGAGAGCAGCAGCGCGCCGGAGAAGACCGTGAAGACGGTGGGCGTGGTCAGGCCCAGTTCCCGCGCGATGGGGGCGGCCAGGATGGCCGGGATGTAGTAGCTGCCGCCCCAGGCCATGGTCTGCGACAGGCCGACGGCCAGCACGGCGCGGGTCTTCAGGCTCACCGGTAGTCGATCGCCACGATCTCGATCGCCTCCGCGCCACCCGGCAGGACGACGCGGACGGTGTCGCCCACCTCCTTGCCCAGCAGGGCGCGGGCGATGGGGGAAAGCCAGGAGATGCGGCCCAGCGGGGCGCTGCCCTCCTCGCTGCCCACGATCATCACCGTCGTTTCGCTGTCGTCGGGCCTGGCATAGGTGACGGTGGCGCCGAAGAAGATGCGGTCGCGCCGCGTCTGCGCGGTGGGGTCGATCACCTGGGCGGCGTTGATGCGTTGGCGCAGGAAGCGGACGCGGCGGTCGATTTCGCGCAGGCGCCGCTTGCCGTATTGGTAGTCGGCGTTCTCGGAACGGTCGCCGAGACCGGCGGCCCAGGAGACGATTTCGGTGACCTTCGGGCGCTCGCCATACCATAAAGCCTGGATCTCGGCCTGGAGGGCCGCATAGCCGCCGGGCGTCATGTAGAAGGGCGCGCCAGCGGGGATGGGCGGCGGCTCGTCCTCGTCGTCACTCACCGGCTTCGCCGGGGGCACCGGGGGCACCGGGGGCACCGGGGGCACCGGCATCGCCGGCGGCATCCAGCACCGCCAGTGCGGCGCGCACCGCCTCGCGCCCCGCCGGCGACAGGGGCGCCTGAGGCGGCAACGGGTCGCCCACCGCGAAGCTCTGCATCTGCAAGGCGCCCTTGATGCAGGCGGCCAGCGAATGCTGCGCGAACAGCTCATTCATCCGCCACAGCTGGCGCTGCAAAGGCAGCGCCGCCCCCCAGTCGCCGGCGCGGCACAGCTCGTAGAGCCGCACGGATTGGCGCGGGATGACGCAGGCTGGCCCGGCCATCCAGCCGACGCCGCCGATCAGCATGACCGCGGCCGGGATGTGGGCGGAGGCGGCGAAGACATCCAGCCGGCCCTCGACCCGGTTAAGAATGGAGAGGAGTCGGCCCGTGTTGGTCGAGGCGTCCTTGATGGCGACGATGCGCTTGTGCCGGCTGAGCGCCTCGATGGCCGGCAGCGACAGGTCGCTGCGCTGGAAATTCGGGTTGGTGTAGAGCACCACCGGCAGATCGGCCGCATCGGCCACCGCGGTGAAGTAGTCGACCACTCCGGCCTCGCTGATCGGGAAATACGCCTCCATCAGGGCCAGGATGCCGTCCACGCCCAGGCCTTCGTAGTCGCGTGCCTGGGCGACCGCGTCGGCGGTGGTGGTGGCGGCGACGCCGGCGATCACCGGCACCCGCCCGCCGGCCTGCTCGACCACGATCCGAACGATCTCGCGCCGCTGAACAGCGTTCAGGTAGGCGAACTCGCCGGTGGAGCCCAGCGGCGTCAGTCCATGCACCCCGGCCTCGATGAGATGGTCGCACAGGGCGCGCAGCGGGCCTTCCAGCACGGCGCCGTCCTCGCCGATGGGCGAGACGAGGTAGGGAAAGACGCCTGCGAACCTACGCAAGGTAGAGGCCGCCATTCACGTGCCAGACCTGACCCGTGACCCAGGCGGTGCGTTCGGAGGCCAACAGCACCGCCATGTCGCCCATCTCGGCCGGGGTGCCGAAGCGGGAGATGGGGATGGCGGCTATCCGGGCGGCCAGCTCGGGCTCCGTGTTGCCGTAGCGCGGCTGGGCGGTGTCGGTCAGGCCCGGCGCCAGGGCGTTGACCCGGATGTTGTGCGGCGCCAGGGCCAGCGCGGTGGACCGCGTCAGGCCGACGATGCCGTTCTTGCTGGAGGAGTAGTGCACGCCGCGCGGGTCGCCGCGGATGGCGGAGGAGGCAAGGTTGATGACCGCTCCTGGCTTACCGGCCAGGGCGCGGGCGAAGGACTGCGTCATGAAGGCGCTGGCCTTGAGGTTAAGGCCCAGCACAGCGTCCCACTCCGCCTCCTCCATGGCCAGGAAGTCGCAGCGGGGGAATATGCCGGCGTTGTTGACCAGCACATCGGGCACGCCCAGCGCTTCCATGGCGGCGGCGTGCAGGGCGCGGCCCGCGGGCACCGTGGCCACATCGCCTTGCAGCAGCACGCAGCGGCGGCCGAGGGCACGAATTTGCTCGGCCAGCGCCGTGGGCTCTTGGTCGAGCCAGTTCACGGCGACGTCCGCGCCGGCCTGCGCCATGGCCAGCGCGCAGGCGGCGCCGATGCCCTGCTGGGCGCCGGTGATCAGCGCGATGCGGCCTTCAAGTTCTTTCATGGGAACAGAATGGCCTGTGCCAGTCCGCCGCGCTACTCCGGCTCGATGCCGGCCTGGCGGATCAGTGCTTCCCATTTCACGTTGTCGGTCCGGATGCGCGCCTCCAGGGCGGCGGCGGACAGGGGCAGCGTCGAGGTGGCCAGGCCATCCAGCCGCTCCCGCAATGCGGGGCGTTGGAGGGCAGCCTGGATCGCGCCGTCCAAACGCTGCACCGCGGCCGGCGGCATCCGCGCCGGGCCCAGCACCGCAATGATGGTCTCCAGCGCCAGTTCGGCGGCCGGAAAGGCCTCCTGCAACACCGGTATCTCGGGCGCCAGCGGGCTGCGGCGCGCCGCCGACAGCGACAAGGCGCGCACCTGGCCCATCCGCGCCTGCGCCAGGCCGGTGCCCATGTCCACCACCGCCGCATCGAGGTGCCCGGCCACGATATCGGTGATCGCCTGCGGGGTGCCGCGATAGGCCACCGCGGTCGGCTGCGTGCCGCTGGCGGAGGTGAACAATGCCACTACGACCTGCGCGGTGGGCGAGCCATAGCCGATGCTGAGCGGTGTGCCGGATCGGGCCCGCGCCGTCAGCCCCGCCATGTCGGCGATGGGTGAGGCGGTGCGCACGATGAACATCAGCGATGTGGCGCCCACCCCCGAGACCGGCGTGAAGCTGGCTACCGGATCGTAGGCCAGGCCACGAATCAGGCTGCCGGCCACGAACATGACGGACGAACCGACCAGCAGCGTCGTGCCGTCCGGCGCGCTGCGGGCGACATGGGCGGCGGCCAGCGTTCCCTGGGCGCCCGGGCGGTTGTCCACCACCACCGGCTGGCCCAGAATGTCCTGCAATTGCTGGCCGAGGGCGCGGGCGACGTTGTCGGTCACCGAGCCGGCGGGGAAGGGCACGACAAGGCTGATGGGTCGCCCGCTCTCCTGCGCCGCGGCCGGCAGCCCGGCCAGCGCCAGCATCGTCCTTCTGGACAGCATGATCGCCTCTTCCTCCTGTGTCAGCGATGGAAGGCGCCAGGCGGTGGGGGCGTCAAGCCGGCCTCGCCGCGCCGCTGCCGCCGCCCTACCCTGCCCTGGTCACCAAGGGGAAACGGCATGATCGACTATGAGGTGCGCGACCACGTCGCCGAAATCCTGTTCAACAACCCGCCGGTCAACGCGTTGACCGACCCATTCATGGACCGCCTGGCGGGCCTGTTGGACGAGGCGGGGCGCGACCCGGCGGTCCGGGCCGTCATCATCGGCAGCGCCATCCCCGGCCGGTTCTGCGCCGGGTTGGACCTGCCGGCGTTCCTGCGCGCGGAGCCGGCGGAGGCACGGCGCCTGGTGAACCGCATCTATGTGGAGATCAGCGAGGCGCAGGCGCGGCTGGGCAAGCCCTGCATCGCGGCCGTCGCCGGTGCCGCGCGCGGCGCGGGCATGTCCATCGCCATCACCTGCGACATGATCCTGGCGGCCGAGGATGCGAGCTTTGGCTATCCGGAGCTGGAAGTCGGACTGCTGCCGGGCATCCACTACACGCATCTGCACCGCATCGTCGGCCGATACCGCGCCTTCGACCTGCTGTTCACCGGCCGCAGCTTTTCGGCGGCCGAGGCGATGGCGCTGGGGCTGGTCAGCCTGGTGGTGCCGGAGGCGGCGCTGCTGGACGAGGCGCGCAGGCTGGCGGCCGTCTTCGCGCGTAAATCGCCGGAGCTCGTGCGCATGGGGCGCGAGGCCTTTCTGAACGCGGTCAACCAGGGTTACGCGGAGGGCGCCGCAGGTGCCGTGGACCTCATCGCCGAGGTCATCACGACCGCCGACAGCCGCGAAGGCCTGACCGCCTTCGCCGAGAAGCGGCGGCCGACGTGGCGGCAGCCATGAGCACGCCCGCCCTGGAAGGCCTGCGGGTGCTCGACCTCTCGCGCGTCCTGGCGGGGCCGCTGGCCGGGCAGATTCTGGCCGACCTCGGCGCCGGGGTTATCAAGGTCGAGCGGCCCGGCGAGGGCGACGACACCCGGCACTGGGTGCCGCCCTTCATCGCCGAAGGCAGCGACGAATCCGCCTATTTCTGGACCTGCAATCGCGGCAAGCGCTCGGTCACAGCCGACATCGCCACGCCCGAGGGACAGGTGCTGGTCACCTGGCTGGCGATGCGGGCCGATGTGCTGATCGAGAACTACAAGGTGGGCACGCTGGGCCGTTACGGGCTGGATCACGAGACGCTATCCCAACGCAATCCCGGCCTCGTCTATTGCTCGATCACGGGCTTCGGGCAGACCGGGCCGTATCGCGACCGCCCCGGCTACGACACCATCGTGCAGGCGATGGGCGGGCTGATGAGCCTGACCGGCGACGCGGCCGGGCCGCGCAAATGCGGCATTGCCGTGGCCGACCAGATGACGGCGCTGTACGCCGATGTGGCGATCCTGGCGGCGCTGCGCGAGCGGGAGCGCTCCGGCCTCGGGCAGCATATCGACATGTCGCTGCTGGATGTGCAGGTGGCGGGTCTGACGAATCTCGGCACCAACCACCTGGCCACGGGGCAAGTCCCGCGGCGCGCCGGCAACCGCCTGGGCACCGTCTGCCCGAGCGACAATTTTTCCTGCGCGGATGGCGAGATCATGCTCATCGTCGGCAATGACGGGCAGTTCCGGCGGTTCTGCGCGGCGCTGGAGCTGGAGGGCGTGGCGGAGGATGCTCGCTTTGCCCGCAATGCCGATCGACTCGGCAACGCGGAGGCGCTGGGCGCCATCATCGCCGCCGCGCTGGCCGACCGAAGCCGCGCCGAATGCCTGGCCCTGCTGGAGGCCGCCGGGGTTCCAGCCGCGCCGATCAACGACCTGGCGGAGGTCTTCGCCGACCTCTGACCGGGGCCCTCGCTTGACCCTCGCGGA
>CAXTJY010000148.1:0-2789 GCA_964244395.1 uncultured Rhodovarius sp. | reverse complement strand
CCCGCAGGTGGTGGCGCGCGGGCTGGTGCAGCAGGTGCAGCTGCCCGACGGCCGGCAGGCGCGGGTCATCGCCAACCCCATCCGCCTGTCGCGCTCGCCCATGCTGGCCGCCCGCCCGGCGCCACGGCTGGGTGAGCACACTGCCGAAATCAGGGCGGAAATCTCCCGTGCCGACACGAACGGCTTGCCTTGACTCGGAAATAGGTCTCAGCCTCCTCAAGGGGAGCAAGGGAGTAGCGGGCATGCTGGCCATTCGCACGCTGAAGACCATTGGCCTGATGAGCGGAACCAGCCTGGACGGCGTCGATGCCGCCTGGGTGGAAACCGACGGCGAGCGCGTGGCCCGGCTCGGCCCCGCCATCACCCTGCCCTACGCGCCTGAATTGCGGCGCGACCTGCGCGCCTTGCTGGATGCGGCGCCGGAGCTCAGAGCCGACGACCCCTGGCTGGCCGGCATCGTGCAACGCCTGACCGAACGCCACGCGGAGGCCGTGCGCCGGGTGCGAGCGGAGGCGCTGAGGACGCTGGGCGAGGACACCGAATTGCTGGGCTTCCACGGCCAGACCATCCTGCACCGCCCGGCGGACGGGCTGACCTGGCAGGTCGGCGACGCCGCGCTGCTGGCGCGGATGACAGGGCTCTCGGTGGCTTATGACTTCCGCACGGCGGACGTGGCGGCCGGTGGCCAGGGCGCGCCGCTGGTGCCGATCGCCCATGCCGCGCTGGCCGCGGACCTGCCAAAGCCGCTCGCTGTTTTGAATCTCGGCGGCGTCGGCAACGTCACTTACATCGGGGCTGACGGCGCCCTGATCGCCTTCGACACCGGCCCGGCCAATGGCCCGCTGGATGATTGGGCGCGGAAATCGACCGGCAAGGGCTACGACAAGGACGGCAACCTGGCCCGCGCCCGGCAGGCAGATGGCGAGGTGCTGGGGCGGCTGATGCAGCACCCCTATTTGGCCGCGCCGCCGCCCAAGTCGCTGGACCGGCTGGATTTCTGCCGGGCCTTGAAGGAGGCCGGGGCGGACCGGCTGTCGCCGCAGGATGGCGCGGCCACGCTGGTCGCCTTCGCCGCCATCTGCGTGGCCGCCGCGGCGCGCCACTTCCCCGAGCCGCCGCTGCAATGGCTGGTGACCGGCGGCGGTAGGCGCAACCCAGCCATCATGAAGGCGCTGTCGGCCGTGCTGAGCGAGCCCGTGCGCGGCGTGGAGGTGGCGGGCTGGAACGGTGACGCGCTGGAGGCGCAGTGCTTCGCTGTGCTCGCCGCCCGCGTGACGCGCGGCCTGCCGCTCTCCTACCCCTCGACCACGGGCGTCGCCACGCCGATGCGCGGCGGCCAGGTGCTGGGGGCCTTGCTGTAGCCGGGCGGGCCGCATACCAACGCACAGATCTTTCCCGAGGGCTTTCCATGCGTCGCCGTAGTTTGTTCCCGACCGGCCTGATCCTGGCCGCCCCTGCTCTGGCGCAAAACCGCCAGGCGCCGCCGCATGAATGGGTGTTCGGCAGTTGGATCGGCGGCCAGTTTCCCCCAGGAGACACGCAGGGACAGGAATGCCTCGGCGGCGCCACGGTCATCTTCCTTCGCGATGTGGTGATGCGTGCCTCGGCGCTGGAAGTGGCGTACCGGCAGCGGCTGATCGAGACAGTGGCGCTGATCCCCAACGGGTTGGAATTCCGTTTCGTGCCCTATGGCGCGGGGGGCGGCAGCTTCAACAACCGCCCGGCGCCGGATGCCGGATTCAGCTGCGACAACAACCCGAACCTGCTTCGGGTGATCAGGCGAGGGCCGGAAGAGATTGCCTTTCCCGGCTGCCTGGAGTTTCCCTCGGTGCTGCGCCGCTGCCGGCCGGCATGAGGATCGCGCTGATCCACGCGCTGCGGCACAGCCCGCCGCCGGTGGAGGCGGCGTTCGCCCGGTTATGGCCCGAGGCCACGTTGATGACCCTGCTGGACACCAGCCTGTCGGCCGATCTGGCGCGGGACGGCGCACTGACGCCGGCGATGACGGAGCGGTTCCTGACCCTGGCGCGCTATGCCGCTGGCACGGGGGCGGACGGCATCCTGTTCACATGCTCCGCCTTCGGGCCGTGCATAGAGGCGTGCGCGCGCGCGCTGGCGCCCATGCCGGTGCTGAAGCCGAACGAGGCGGCGATTGAGGAAGCGACGGCGGGGCATACGCACCTGGCCCTGCTGTCCACTTTCCAGCCGACGCTGGATTCCATGCCGCCCGAGTTTCCGGCGGGGGTGACGGTGACGCCGAAGCTGGCCGCGGGCGCGCTGGCGGCACTGGATGCCGGCGACGTGGCAACACATGACCGGCTGATCGTGCAGGCCGCGCGTGGGCTGGCGGGCGACGCCATCCTGCTGGCGCAGTTCAGCATGGCGCACACGGCTGCGGCGGTGACGGAGGCCACGGGGAAGCCTGTGTTTACCACGCCCGATAGCGCGGTGCGGAAGTTGCGGCGGTTGCTCAAGAAGTAGCGCCTGTCATGCCGATGGTCATCGTGAGGCCTGATTTGTTGGATTTCCTTTAGCCGTTCAGGCACGCGGAGATCAGTTGGCTAACAACCTGCCACGCATGGAAGGCAGGCACTGCACCCGGCCTTCCTGCGTCAGCGTGGCAATCGCGATGCCGACGGGGCGGTGGTTGGGCAGGATGAAGGTGCCAGCGAGGGCCAAGTTCCCCCGGGAGTTCTCAGAAGGTGCGGCTGAACCCGAAGGAGGTAGGTTTGACTAGAGCCTGACTCATTTAGACGGCAGCATATCCTGAGTTGACGAGGTATCGGCTG
>CAXTJY010000147.1:4386-8341 GCA_964244395.1 uncultured Rhodovarius sp. | reverse complement strand
CGCCCGCCTGCAACCCCACGACATCCACACCCTCTGCGACCCCCAGAACTACCTGGGCGCCGCTGGTGCCTTTGTGGACCAGGTGCTGGGGCGGTTGGGGTAGCGCGAGCGACCCGGGGGAAGGCGCTGCCTTCGCCCGTACCCCATCCGCCAGGGCCGACCGGGCCCTTGCTGGGTGGGGGTATCGGGGGAGGGCAAAGCCCCTTCCCCGGGCAGCTCGCACCACCTCAAACCACCCAGCCCCTAGTCCTCAAAACGGCAGTAGTGCGTCCAGGAGTTGGGTGCCGAAGCGGGGTTGTTGGACGTCGCTGAGGGCGCCGCGGCCGCCGTAGGTGATGCGGGCTTCGGCGAGGCGGTCGTGTCGGACGGTGTTGTCGGACGCGATATCTTGCGGGCGAAGGATGCCGGCGACGGTGAGTTCGCGCAGTTCAGTATTCACGCGGACTTCCTGGCGGCCGGAGATGACCATGTTTCCGTTCGGCAGGTTCTGCATGATGGTTGCGGCGACGCGCAGGTTGATGGCTTCGGTGCGGCGCACCTCACCTTGGCCGTTGCCCACGTTGCTGCTGTTGGTGTTGAGCAGGGTGCCGGGGTTCACGCTGTTGGGGAGAATTCGGTTGGTGCTGGCTTCCAGGCCGAGCAAGTTGGGGGCGCCCATGGTTTGGGTGTTGGTTCGGGTGGACTGGGTGCGGTTTTGCAGTTGCGCGTCGTCGGTGACGGCGACGAGGACGGTAATGAGGTCGCCGACCTGGGAGGCGCGTTGGTCGCGCAGGAAGGTACGGCTGCCCTGGCGCCAGAGGGAGTTGCTCGGCACGCCGGCTTCCTGGGGCGCGGGGGTGGGCATGGAGACGGGTCGCCAGGCCGGGTCCGCGGCCGGGTTGGTGATGGGGGAGAGCGGTGGCGGGCGGCCGATGCGGGACAGGCGATCGGCGTTGCCGCAGCCTGCGAGGGTCAATGCGAGGAGGAGGGCGGCTTTCATTCAGCCCGGCTCCCTGTCGGCACGGTGCCCAGCGCCACGCGTACCCGGCCCGGCCCGATCACCTGGCCTTCCAGCACGGCGCGCGATGCCAGATTCATCACCGGCACCATGGCGCCGCGGGGCGCGCTGTCCAGCGCGCGGCCGGCGGCGGTCAAGGTCAGGCCTGGCGCGTCGAGGAACAGCGTCACCGGCTGGTTGCGGCCGACCAGGCTGGGTGGGCCGACATCGACGAGGGCGAACATGCCTTCTACTGCCAGCGGGCGGCGGGTTTCCTGGCCCACCACCTGGTCCAGCCGCGTGGCCATGCCGGGGCGGACGCGTTCGCTGCGCATGCGGGTCTCCCGGGCGTCCACGGTGCGGATGACCTCGCCCAAAGCAACGCGGCGGGTGGCGACGATGACGGGTGTGGTGGGCACGGCGCGGCCGGCGACGCGAAGCCGCTGCGTTGCCATGCCATCGGCGCTCAGCACCAGCGTGGCGGCGAAGCGGGTGCCGTCCATCGTGGCACCCTCCAGCACCGCCTGGTGGGCGGCGCCTTGCGGAATCATCGGCGCCATCCAGCCGACGATCTCGATCTCGCTATCGGGTTCCAGGCCTTGATGGGCCAGCTCCTCGCGCAGCAGCGTCTCGATTTCGGCGCGCGGCAGGGCGCGGCCGGGGCGTTCCACAACCACGCGGTCGTTGCCGGTCAGCGGCCGCCAGGGCACGCCGTAGCCGCGGGCGATAGCTACGAGCTGCGGTGCCTCGATGACCATGCGCCGGCCTGGTGCAGGCGCGGCGCCCAGCGTGGCCGCGCCACGCGCGCCAGGGTTGTCGAACAGGTCCGACACCCGCAGCGCCGCATCGTCCACGATGGCGTGCGGGCGCAGGAAGGCCATATCCTGCGCAAAGGCCGGCAGCGCCAGCAGGAAAAAGACCCAGCGCATCATTTCAGCCTCGTCAGGGTGGAGAGCATTTCGTCGGAGGCGGTGATGACGCGGCTGTTCATTTCGTAGGCGCGCTGCGCGGTGATGAGCGAGGTGATCTCCTGCACCGTGTTGACATTCGAGGTCTCGATGAAGCCCTGCACGACGGTGCCGTGGCCGGGCTGGCCGGGGGCGGCTGCCTGGGCCGCGCCCGAGGCCGGGGTGGCGAGGTAGAGGTTGTCCCCCACGGCTTCCAGCCCGCCCTCGTTGGCGAAGATCGCGGTCTGGATCTGGCCGACATTCTGCGGGTTCACCTGGCCGTCCAGCCGCGCCAGCACCTCGCCGGAGGTGTTGATGGTAACGTCGCGCGCTGCGGCGGGGATGGTGATGCCGGGCTGCACCACATAGCCTTCGGCAGTGACCAGCGTGCCTTCCGGGCTCAGCGCGAAGGTGCCGTCGCGGGTGTAGGCGACCTCCCCGGAGGGCATGGTGATCTGGAAGAAGCCGTTGCCGCGAATGGCCAGGTCGAAGCGGTTCTCCGTCTGCTGCAAATTGCCCTGCTCGCTGATCCGGTAGATCGCCGCGGTGCGCACACCCAGGCCGACCTGCGCGCCGGAGGGCAGCACGGAGCCGTTGTCCGAGCTTTGCGACCCAACGCGCCGCAGGTTCTGATAGATCAAATCCTGGAATTCGGCGCGGCGGCGCTTGTAGCCGGTGGTGGTCATGTTCGCGAGGTTGTTGGACGTGACCTCGACGTTGGTCTGCTGGGCGAGCATGCCCGTGGCGGCGATGGCAAGACTGCGCATGGTTCAGGCTCCGTGAAGGGTGTGCTGAGGCGGGGCGCCTACACTGGCGAGGCGATACGGATGGGGCGTCATCGGCGCCTGAGGATGCGTTCGACGGCGGTCTGGATGCGTTCACCCTCGCGCTCGGCGAACTGCGTGGCGAATTGGAATTCACGGACCTCAGCCATCATGCGGGTGAGCTCGGTGATGGACTGCACGTTGCTGCCCTCGACCGCGCCCTGCACCACGCCGGGCTGGGCGACCGGCTCGGGCTGCTGGCCGGCGGCGTCGAACAGGCGGTCGCCTTCCGACACCAGGGCCTGGTTGTCGGCGAAGCGGACCACGCGCAGCCGACCGATTTCGCCATTCTCCGAGCGGATGGTGCCGTCACCCTTGATCTCGATGCTCGTGTCGCCCGGAGAGACGGCGATCGGGTTGCCGGCCTCGTTCAGCACCGCATTGCCGGAATGGTCCAGCAGCCGGCCGTCGCCGCCAATGGTGAAGCGGCCGGCGCGGGTGAAGCGCTCGCCGCGCGGCGTATCCACGGCGAAATAGCCCTCGCCGGCCAGCGCCACGTCCAGCGGGTTGCCGGTGCGGCTGATGGCGCCGGCGCGTTCGTCGCGCCAACTCGCGCGATCCCAGGAATAGTCCACTTCGCGGCCGCCACGCGGGTGCTGGCCCATGCGCTGGATGGCGGGATGCTCGGCGAAGACCGGGCGGGTGGCGCGGAAGCCGGGGGTGTCGGCATTGGCCAGATTGTGTGCGGTCAGGCTCTGCGCCCGCATCTGAGCGCCGAGGCGGGAGAGAACGATGTAGCCGGGGCTGTCCATGGCGTAGGGTAGGGCAAGGGGCGTGCCAGGGCCGCCCAGCCCGCCATCTCGTCATGGCCGGGCTTGACCCGGCCATCTCCGATCATTGAAGAGCAACGGTTTCAACGGGCCATCATTCTTCGTTCTGGCTGGCGCCCAACGTTCAGGAGATGGCCGGGTCAAGCCCGGCCATGACGGCTGGGGGTGGCCGCCGGCGGCAGGTCTTGCCGGGGTTCGGCGCGATCTTGCCGCCGCAAGCCTCGGTTAACCGGAACCGGCGAAAACGGCCGGGACCGAGGCAGGAGAGACAAGTGGCAGGCAAGCCGGCGGCAAAAGCGGATGGGGGTGGCGGCGACGTCGCCCCCGCGAAGGGCGGCAAGAAAAAGCTGATCATGCTGGCCCTGCCGGTGCTGCTGCTGGGCGGCGGCGCGGGCCTGTGGTTCACCGGCATCCTGCCCGGGCTGCTGGGCATGCACC
>CAXTJY010000147.1:0-4376 GCA_964244395.1 uncultured Rhodovarius sp. | reverse complement strand
GGCACACCCACGAGCACTTTCCCGAGCGCCTGGGCCTGCCCGGCTTCCTGCGGGGCAGCCGCTGGGCCAGCGCCGATGGGGGCGACGGCTTCTTCGTGCTCTACGAGCTGGCCACTTACGAGACCTTGTCATCGCCCGCGTACCTGGCCCGGTTGAACCAGCCCACGCCGCGCCCCCGCCGCGGGTGCCCGCCTTCGTGCAGATGCCGGAGATCACCGCCAACCTGAACGCCCAGGGCCGGCGCGCCACCTTCATCAAGCTGCGCAGCCAGATCGAGGTGCTGGGCCAGGAGGACCAGGCGGCGCTGACGGCGGCGATGCCGCGGCTGGTCGATCTCTTCACCACCTACCTGCGGGAAATGCGGCCCGAGGAACTGCGCGGCTCCGCCGGCACGCACCGGCTGCGCGAGGAACTGATCGCCCGCGCCAACATCGCCGCCGCGCCCGCCCGCGTCACCGACGTGCTGTTCCAGGAGATCCTCGTCCAATGAGCGAAGCCGATGAAGAGGCCGAGATGGCGGCCGCGTGGGGCGCGGCGCTGGAGGACCATGTCGAGGAGGCGGTGGCTGAACCGGTGCACTCCGCCAAGGTGCTGAGCCAGGCCGAGATCGACAGCCTGATGGGCTTCGGCGGTGGCGATGGCGACCGCGAGGGCCAGAGCGGGATGGAGCGCATCATCAGCTCCGGCCTGGTCAGCTACGAGCGGCTGCCGATGCTGGAGATCATCTTCGACCGGCTGGTCCGCATCATGTCCACCACCCTGCGCAATTTCACCTCCGACAATGTCGAGGTCAGCATCGACAGCATCGCCAGCCAGCGCTTTGGCGACTACCTGAACAGCGTGCCGCTGCCGGCGATGCTGGCGGTGTTCAAGGTGAGGGAGTGGGACAATTACGGCCTGATCGTGGTGGACAGCGCCATGATCTATTCGGTGGTCGATGTGCTGCTGGGTGGCCGTCGCGGCACGTCGGCCATGCGGGTCGAGGGCCGGCCCTACACCACCATCGAGCGCACGCTGGTCGAGCGCCTGCTGAAGGTGGTGCTGAGCGACCTGTCGGATGCCTTCGCCCCCGTGGCGCCGGTCCATTTCGAGTTCGACCGGCTGGAGGTGAACCCGCGCTTCGCCATGATCAGCCGCCAGGCCAACGCCTGCGTGCTGACGCGCCTGATGGTCGAGATGGAGGATCGCGGCGGCAAGATCGAGATGCTGATGCCGTATGCGACGCTGGAGCCGGTGCGCGAGTTGCTGCTGCAACAATTCATGGGCGAGAAGTTCGGCCGCGACTCCATCTGGGAAACCCACCTGGCCGAGGAACTCCGCCACACGCATGTGGCGCTGGACGTGGTGCTGGACCAGCAGGTGATGCCGCTGTCGTCCATCCTGGCGCTGAAACCCGGTGACATGCTGATGCTGAACAGCCCGCACGCCGCGCCGGTGAAGTTGCAGTGCGGCCAGGTGCCGCTGTTCGTGGCCGATCTGGGCCGGGTGGGCGACCGGCCGTCCGTGCGGATCAGCGAGCCGGTCATCGCTGTGCCGGGTGGCGCGTGATGGGCGTGTTGGAATGGCTAGCCCAGGGGCTGGTGATCGGGCTGTTGGGGGTGGGCGTACCGGTGGCGTGGCGGCTTCAAGCCTCGCTGGCCGGGCTGCGCGCCGAACGCGCGGCGATGGAGGCCGGCGTGGATGGGCTGGCGGAGGCGACACGGGCCGCGGAGTCTGCGTTGCAGCGGCTGCGTGCCACCGCCGAGCATGCCGGCCGCGCGGTGGCCGAGCGGGTCGCGGCGGCCGAGCCGCTGCGCGAGGACATGCGCTATCTGATCGAGCGCGCTGAGAGCCTGGCCGATCGGCTGGAAGCCGGCGTGCGCGCCGCGCGGCCACTGGCGCAGGATGCCCCGCCGCCGCCGCCTGCCGCCGCTCCGCGGGAGCCGCGCAGCGCCGCCGAACGCAGCCTGTTGCAGGCGCTGGCGGGGCGGGCATGAAGCTCCGCTTCACGCCCAGGCTGTTGCCGGTGGCGCTGCTGGCCATGGGTCTGCTGGCTGCGGCCAAGATCGAGCGGCTGGTGTCGCCGCGCGGCACCGCCCAGGCCAGCACCCCCGCGCCGGCCCCGGCGCCGCCGGCCCCGCCCGCCGCCGCGCCGGCCGCGCCGCCCCCGCCCACTGCCGAGGAGCTGGCCGAACGCGCCGTGCTGGAAAGCCTGCGCGCCCGGCGGCTCGACATCGAACGCCGCGGCGAGGCGGTGGCGCAGCGCGAACTGCTGCTGGGTGCCACCGAACGCCGGCTGACCGAGCGGCTGGCCGAACTCACTGCCCTGCAAGCCCGACTGCAAGCCGAAATCCGTACCCGCTCCGAACGCGAGGAGGCAGGAATTCGTCAACTTGTTCGGGTCTATGAATCGATGCGGCCGCGCGATGCCGCGACCATTCTGGACGATCTCGACATGCC
The DNA here is from genome assembly GCA_964244395.1 of uncultured Rhodovarius sp. GTDB lineage: Bacteria > Pseudomonadota > Alphaproteobacteria > Acetobacterales > Acetobacteraceae > Rhodovarius. Next base: position 1,937 of record CAXTJY010000147.1, on the reverse strand, counting down.
CATTCTGCTGCAGGTGCTGGACCGGATGCGCGAGGCGAAGGCCGCGCCGGTGCTGGCCGCGATGCGGCCCGAACGCGCCCGCGCCGCCACCACAGAGCTTGCCCGGCTGCGCACCCTGAACCCCAACCCCTGAGGACCGCCCATGGACAAGAACACCCCGATCCTGATCGTCGATGACTACAAGACGATGCTGCGGATCATCCGCAACCTGCTGAAGCAGCTGGATTTCGACAATGTCGAGGAGGCCAGCGACGGCAGCGAGGCACTGGCCAAGTTGCGCGCCGGCCATTTCGGCCTGGTGATCAGCGACTGGAACATGGCGCCGATGACCGGGTTGGACCTGTTGAAGGAAGTTCGTGCCGATGCCCGGCTGCGCGAGCTGCCCTTCATCATGATCACAGCCGAGAGCAAGACGGAGAACGTCATCGCCGCCAAGCAGGCCGGGGTGTCGAACTACATCGTGAAGCCGTTCAACGCCGAGACGCTGCGCGAGAAGATCGAGAAAGTGATGGTGCATGCCTGACGCCCTCCCCCAAGGCGCCATCGAAGACGCGGTGCGAGCGGTGCTGGGCAGCATCTCGGGCGACCTGAGCGCACGCGAAACCCTGCTGTTGGGTGAGCTGGAGGGCCTCGGCGCCGAGATTGCGCGCGCCAGGCGCGAGATGGCGGCGCTGCAGGTGCACGACATCAACGCCAATCACATCCCGGTCGCGACGGACGAGCTTGACGCCGTGCTGGGCCACACGGCGGAGGCGACGAACGAGATCCTGGATTGCTGCGAGGGGCTGGAGAACCTGGCCCGCGGGCTGGAAACGGAGCCGGCAGCCGCGGTGGCGGCGGCGGTGACCCGGATCTACGAGGCGTGTTCCTTCCAGGACATCACTGGCCAGCGCATCGCCAAGGTCGTCACTGCGCTGAAGAGCATCGAGGCGCGGCTGGACAGCATCGGCGAGCGGTTCGGCACCGTGTCCGCGCGGGCCGGCGAGCCCGTCGGGCCGGTCGCACCGGTCACCGAGGGCCGTGCCCTGGCCAACGGGCCGCAGATGCCGGGGGTGGGAACGTCGCAAGCCGATATCGACAGCCTGCTGGCGAGCTTCGATTGATGCGGAGCTGTGTGCTGGCGCTGATGCTGCTGGCGGGTACCGGCTGGGCGCAGCCGGTGCGGACGCCCACCCCCGAGCCGGCAGGCGTCGCAGCGCCAGCACGGATTGCCGTGCGCGCCGGCGACCATCCGGGGTTCGGCCGGGTGGTGTTCGACTGGCCCGCTGCCCCGGCCTACGCCGTGGAACGCGAGGGCGACCTGGTGCGGGTGCGTTTCCCGCCCGGCGCGCTGGCGCTCGAACCCGTGCGGCGCATGCCGCGCAACATGCGCGGCCTGCGCGTGGTCGAGGGTGGAATCGAGATCAGCCTGGCGCCCGGCGCGCGGCTGCGCCATTTCCGCAACGGACCGAAGGTGGCCTTCGACGCGCTGGACCCTGTCGAGGCAGCAGGGGAAGCGCGTCCACCGATGGCATCGGCGGCAGCTGCGCGGCCCGCCGGTACGAACCCTGTCGCCGCCAGGGCGGTATCAGGGGTGGGCCCGCGTTCGGTGCCGGCGACCCCTGCCGGGTCCGCAGGCACGAACCCCGCCTCGACCGTGGCGGCGTCAGCCGCACCCCCGCCTTCTGCAGCCGCGACCGCCGGGTCGACTGGGATGAGTTCCGCCCCGGTCATGCCGAGCTCCGTGACGCGCCCGCCCGGGGCGGCACCCGTGGCGCCGGGGCCGGACAGGACTGTCCCGGCTGCGGTAGCCCCGACGAACCCGCCGCCGGCCATCGCGCCGCCTCCGGCCCCGCCGACCGCCTTACCCGGGGGCAGCTCGGTCCGCGCGCCGCCGCCGCCACCGCCGCCCGCCCCGGTGCTTCAGTCGGTTGCGAACCCGCCCGCCGCCGACCCGC
>CAXTJY010000146.1:7979-8347 GCA_964244395.1 uncultured Rhodovarius sp. | reverse complement strand
GCCCTCGTCGACCGCCTCGACCTCCATCGTCGCCTTGTCGGTCTCGATCTCGGCGATCACGTCGCCGGAGCGCACCGCGTCGCCCTCCTTCTTCAGCCAGCGCGACAGCTTGCCCTCGGTCATCGTCGGGCTCAGCGCCGGCATCAGGATCTCGGCACCCATCACTTCGTCTCCACGGACGCGCCGGCGAGGCCGGGGGTGGCCAGCAGGATGTCGGTCCACAGTTCGGACGGATCCGGCTCCGGCGAGCTTTGCGCGAAATCCGCCGAATCCTGCACGATGGCCTTCACCTCGTCGTCGATCTTCTTCAGCACAGCCTCCTCGACCCCACCGCCGAGCAGGATTTTCCGCAGCGTGTCGATGCAATC
>CAXTJY010000146.1:4002-7969 GCA_964244395.1 uncultured Rhodovarius sp. | reverse complement strand
GCTGCTCGCGCATCTTCTGCACCTCTTCCCGCGTGCGATACTTCGCCGGGTCCGACATCGAATGGCCGCGATAGCGATAGGTCTGGATTTCCAGCAGATACGGCCCGCGGCCGGCCCGGCAGTGCGCCGCTGCCCGGGCGGCCGCCGCGGCCACCGTGCGCACGTCCATGCCATCCACCTGCTCACCCGGAATGCCCCAGGCGGCGCCGTTTTGGGAGAAGTCGCGCGCCGCGCTGGCCCGCTCCTGGCTGGTCCCCATCGAATATTTGTTGTTCTCGATGACGAAGATGCAGGGCAGCTTGAACAAAGCCGCCAAATTCAGGCTTTCATAGACCTGCCCCTGATTGGCCGCGCCCTCGCCGAAATAGGTCGCCGCGATGTGCCCGTCCTCGCGATACCAGTTCGAAAACGCCAGGCCCGCGCCCAGCGAGACCTGGGCGCCCACGATGCCGTGCCCGCCGTAAAAGGCCTTTTCCCGGCTGAACATGTGCATGGAGCCGCCCTTGCCCCGGGAATAGCCGCCCGACCGGCCGGTCAGCTCGGCCATCACGCCGCGCGCCTCCATGCCGGTGGCCAGCATATGGCCGTGGTCCCGATAGCTTGTGATGACCTGGTCGCCGGGGACGAGCTGCGACTGAATGCCGACGACCACCGCCTCCTGCCCGATATACAAATGGCAGAATCCGCCGATCAGCCCCATCCCGTACAACTGCCCGGCCTTCTCCTCGAAGCGGCGGATCAGCAGCATGTCTCGATAGGCGCCGATCAGCTGGTCCTGGCTGAGCGTGGCCGGCGGGGCGGGTTTGCCGCGGCCACTGGTTTTGCTGGCGGCTTTTGCATCCTGGGCCATTCGGCGCCTCCCTCACACCCTTCGCACTTACGCGCGCGAATGCCCCTTCGCAAGGGAGCGGGGCGTCGGCTGGGGCAATGCGGGGACCCGAAAAAGCGATGAACCTCAATCGGGTCCGGTCAATAAAGCCGCTGCGCCGGACCGTAGGGGATGACGGTCTCGCCGGGCTGCGTCAGGTTCAACAGAGCCCTGGCACGCTCTTCCAACTGGTCGCGGTCCAACGCATCCGCCCGGAGTCCGCTGACCCGCCGCGACAACGCCGCCTGCTCAGCCTGCGCCGCGCGCAGCTGGTCGCGCGCCTGGGCGATCTCCGCCACCCGCCGCTCCCGCGCCAGCGTTCCCCGCTCGCCGTGCAGGGTGTGCCACACGAAGAACCCGCTGCCGGCGACGAAGAGCGCCGGGAACAGCAAGGATTTAAGCCGCCGTTTGACCCCGCGCCAGAACGCCATCCCGCCAAGCACCCCACATCCTGCCGGAGCGACAGAATCAGGCCGGACTCGATATGGCAAGAGCAAAATGGCCAAACACTATACTTTTCATGGCATTGGCGACGAATCCTTCGCCCGCTTGGCAAGCTTGGTGCCCGGAGCGGGACTCGAACCCGCACGCCCCGAGGAGCTCAAGATTTTAAGTCTTGTGTGTCTACCATTCCACCATCCGGGCGATGGCGCGGGCAAGGTGCCGGCCAGCGCGGGTCACGGCAAGCCGGCATCACGGGCGATCCCGAATCTCCGCAGCAAGTCGCGGCAGGGCGCCATCCAGGCCGTCGAAGGCCGCCGGGTTGAGGAATTGCCTCCCCATCAGGTTTTTCCTGTGCATGACCGTCATGCCGGCTTCGGCGATTACCGGGTCCCAATGCTCGCGCAGGACTAACAGCTGACGTTCCACCACAAGGGCCGCGTCGGCAGGGCAGAGCCCATAGCTGCGGCTCGCCGCCAGGCAGGTGGTGATGCGGCTGTCCCGCAGACCCTCATGAATCAACATGGCCTGGCTTGCCTCGCCGCCGGTGCGCATCTGCGGGCAAATGTCGTAGGCTGGTGTCAGTGTCAGCTGCTCGCCGTCCCAGAAGGCCGAATGGTTGCGGGCGTGGTCGTCGGTGTTGCCGACAAGGACGTTGAAGACAATCCGGCGAAACAACTCTTTCAGCGTTGCCTTGGGTCGGTGGAAGCGGCGACGGACCTCCTCCGCCAACTCCGCGTAGCTGGCGTATCGCGCCTCCATCTCGTCCAGGCCCAGGATCGTCAGGGCCGAAACCATCGCCTTTCGTTGCCAGCCATCCGGCGCGCGTATCCGGTCGAAGCGCTCGACAAGCAGAACCGGTCGGCCCGCGCTGTGCAGAAGCTGGACGGGAGCGGCGTCGATGCCGCTCAAAGCCGCCAGCCGCATGGCGACGAATTCCGCGCCGACGACATCGTACAAATCGCTGGAAGTGCTGAACTTGGCGATCAGTTTTCTGCTGCCATCCACCAATAGCGCTTTTGGGCGCGCGCCACCGATAGAACTGCCGTGCAGTAACGCTGTGTCCAGCTCGGCGGGCAAGGGCATGCCGGCCTCCACCAGGCCAGCGGCTTGGGCCAACACGTCGACGCTGGACGGAGAGGCTTCACGCGCCACATATTCGCTGGACGAGGCCTGGAAATCCAACGCGCCGGGGCGATCGGAGCCGCTCTGCAACAAGAACGTCAATTCGTTGACGACGCCGCCACGCGCCGCCAGATGGTTCAGGATGACGCGCCGCCCCCAGGCGTCCGGCGCCGCGTTGCGCAGGCAGGAGGCCATGGCCATGTTCGTGGGCGGTTCCTGAAAGCCGCGCTGCAGCGCCAATTCGGGTAAATATAAGGGCCGCGCGTCGTCACGCGCCAGGTAGCTCTCGCCATAGAAGAAGCGCCAGCGATCCGCCCCCGCCGGCTCGATCCGCCCGGCGACCAGCGGCGTCGTCGCGTCCGGCAGCCACACCCAGACGAAGGCACCCTCAGAAGGCATCGTCTGGTGCTTCCTCTCGCGCACGAACGCGGCGCGGCAGGGCCTCAAGCCGCAACCTGGCCTGTTCGATGCGCGCGGAAGCCTCCGCGTTCGGATGGCCGAAGAGAGGCAGGTCGAGCACCGCACACGCGTCCAGCACCAAGCCAAAGGCGACTGACGGATCGCCCCGTTCGATCTTCTGCAGTGTGGCGCGGGACATGCCGGCACGCTCCGCCGACGCCATTTCCGACCAACCGCGGCCGAGCCGCGCTACGCGTACGCGCAGCCCGGCAAGGGCAGCACCCTGAACACTGGCTCTCAGATAAAGCCGCTTCTGCGCATCAATGACCATGTTGGCAGGCTTTAAGCCTGTTACGCCTGCCATTACAGTCAAATCAGGAAGCGGTACGCGCAAATCCCGGTGCCGATTTCAACGCTTCCGTCGTGTCGAAATCCCGCAGCACGCCGTCATTCGGCATTTCCACCTCGACCATCGAATCTGCATGCTGCGCCGCCAGATGCCGGGCGCCGACGTCGCCGGTTACCGCCATCATCGCCGGCACCAGGGCACGGGCCCACAGCATCGGGTTGCCCTGTTTGCCGCGGAAAGTCGGCTGCACGATGCTGCGGCCTTCCTCCGGATCGAAGGCGCCGATGATCCGATCCATCATCGGCGCGGTCACCAGCGGCATGTCGCCCAGGCAGATCATCACCCCATCCACATCCGGCGGCAGCGCGCCCAGGCCCGCCTTGAGGCTGGCCGACAACCCCTGCGCGTAATCCTCCGCATGCGCGAACAGCACCGGCCGGCCGGCCAACACCTCCTGCACCCGCTCGCGCTCATGCCCCGTCACCACGATCACGGGCCGCGCCTGGCTGGCCAGGGCCTGGTCCACCACCCGGGCCACCATGGCGATGCCGTTCTCGTCCGACACCAGCAGCTTGTTGAGCGGCGCCATGCGGCGAGACCGCCCCGCCGCCATCACGACAGCCGCCACTTGCCGCGCCCGCCGCGGTGCCTGGGCCGGTGGTGGCGAGTGCGGCGCCTTGTCGCGCGGCAGCGGCCGCACATCGATTTCCTTCAGCAGCCCGCCCACGCCCATGCCCATCACGTCGCGTGCGGTCACCTTCAGCCCGGCGAAGATGCGTTGCAGC
>CAXTJY010000146.1:0-3992 GCA_964244395.1 uncultured Rhodovarius sp. | reverse complement strand
TCAACCCCGCCACCAAGCAGGTCGTCGCCCAGGTCCCGCGCGGTGACGCGGAGGCCGGCGAAGATGCGGGCGAGCACCCAGTCGAAGCCGTTCAGCTTCGGGCTGCGCGCGCAGCCCGGCAGCACCAGCGCCGGAATGTCGCCGATCCGTCCCAGGCAGATTAGATTCCCGGGATCGACCGGCATGCCGAAATGGGTGATCGCCCCGCCGGCGCGGACGATGGCCGCGGGCCCGACATCCCGCCGATCCACCACCGCCGAAGCCCCGGCGATGAGCAGGAGTTCCGCCCCCTGGCGGCGCAGCCGGGCCAGCGCATCGGCGATGGCGGTGGTCTCGTGCCGCACTCGCTCCACGGGCAGCATGGAGCCATGCAGCGCCTCCACTCGCGCGCCGGTCACCTCGGCGGCGCCCTCCATGGCGCTTTCCTTCACCCCCGGAAGTTCGCTCAGCACCAGCCCTACCTTCAGCGGTTTGAGTGGCAGGATGCGCAGGACGGGCCCCGACGCGCGCAGCATCGCCTCGGCCACCGACAGCACGGCGCCGGGCACCGCGAAGGGAATGATCTTGATCGTCGCCAGCATCTCTCGCGCCGTCACCAGCGTGTGGTTCGGCAGGGTAGCGATGGTGATGCTCTCATCCAGCGCGTTGAGCCGGTCGATGGCGGCTGGGTCCAGCACCAACAGCCCCGGCGCATCGGCCAGCAGGTTGACCCGCCCAGTCGCCGCGCGGCTCTTCGCCAGCAGCGGCGCCACCATCGCCCGCGCCAGCCGCTCCGCCGCCTCATCCTCCGGCACGTCGCCCGCCTGCATGGCGGCGGCGATGACCTCGCGCAGATTGCCCGCGCGCATGGCCTCGATGTCGGCCTCGCTCAGCGCGGTGCCCTTTTTGATGACGCGGCCGGGCAGCCGGACGGTATGCGCCAGCACGGCGCCGCGCGCCTCGTCCAACGGGGTCGGCCCGAACTTCACCCCCGCGCTTCCGACAGGACGTCGCGCCGCGTCTCCGCCGGGGCGTCGCGCCGCTGGCCGAGGGCGGCACCGCGTCGCGCGGCCACGATCTCCGCCATGATCGACAGGCCGATTTCGGGCGCGGTCACCGCCTTGATGTCGAGCCCGATCGGGGCGCGGATGCGGGCCATGCTGTCCGCCGAATGGCCCAGTGCGCCCAGCCGTTCGAGCCGCCTGGCATGGGTGCGCTTGCTGCCCAGCGCCCCGATATAGAAAGCCGGCGAGCGCAGCGCCGCATCGAGCGCCGGGTCGTCGATCTTCGGGTCGTGGGTGAGGGTGACGATGGCGGTGCGAGTATCTGGCCGCAGCTCGGCCATCGCGTCATCCGGCCATTCGTGGTTGATGGTGACGCCGGGAAGCCGCTCCTCGGTCGCGAAAGCCCGGCGCGGATCGATGACGGTGATGGCGAAGCCAAGGCCCTGGGCCATCGGCAGCATGGCCTGGGCGGCATGCACCGCGCCCACGATCATTAGCCGCAAGGGCGGATTGTGGGGGTGGATGAACCAGCTTTCGACCAGGGCGGTGCGGTCTGCCTCCACCGCGGCGTCCGCGGCTTCGGCCACTTCCGGCGGCAGCGCGTCGTCGGGGTAGAGCAGCTGCGCGCCGTCCGGCATGCGGGTGCACAGCGCCACCGGGCGCAACGCCGCCTGGGCCTTCTGCAAGCGGGCCAGAAGTTCAGGGGTCAACCCAGCTTCTCCAGAAACACCTTCAGCTTGCCGCCGCAGGCCAGGCCGACTTCCCACGCCGTTTCATCGCTGATGCCGAAATCCAGCAGCTGCGGCGCGCCCGTCTTCATGGTCGCCGCCGCCGCCTCCGCCACCGCGCCCTCGATGCAGCCGCCGGACACGCTGCCGGCCATGTGGCCGGCATCGCTCACGATGAAGCGGCTGCCGGCCGGCCGCGGGCTGCTGCCCCAGGTCTCGACCACGGTGGCGATGGCCACTTGCTCGCCCCGGGCGCGCCACTCGGCTGCCGTCGCCAACATGTCTTCGCCGCTCATCGCGTCCTCCCGCTCAGCGCTTCGATAAGCGCCCTTAACGAATTGAGATTATGCACGGGCCGAAACTCATGAACATGCGGCAGCATCGCCCGGATGCCCTGTGACTTCGGTTGGAAGCCCTCGAAGCGCAAGAGCGGATTCAGCCAGATCAGCCGGCGGCAGGAGCGGCGCAAGCGTTCCGTCGCCTCCGCCAGCCCGGCCGCGCCGTCGCGGTCCAGCCCATCGGTGATCAGCAGCACCACGGCGCCCTGGCCCAGCACGCGCCGCCCCCAGTCACGGTTGAAGCGTTCCAGCGCCTCGCCAATGCGCGTGCCGCCCGACCAGTCCGGCACCAGCTGCGCGATCATCTCGAAGCTCGCCTCGGCATCCCGATGCTTGAGCTGCCGGGTGATGTTGGTCAGCCGCGTGCCGAACAGGAAGGTCGCGACCCGGTCCCGGTCATTCGTCACGGCGTGCAGGAAATGCAGCAGTACCTGGGCGTAGCGCGCCATCGAGCCGGAGATGTCGCAGATCGCGACCAGCGGCGGCGGCCGCGTCACCCGCCGGCGACGCGCCAGCGTCACGATCTCCCCGCCCGTCCGTAGCGACCGGCGTAGCGTGGCGCGCAGGTCGATGCGCCCCATCGCGCTGAGCCTCTCCCGCCGGGTGCGCCGCTCATCCAGTGGCAAATGCAACTTGCGGATTTCCGCCCGGGCCAGGGCGATCTCCGCCGCGCTCATCGCCTCGAAATCCATCGCCTGCAGTCGTTCTCGTTCGCTGACCGATAAGGCGGCATCCAGCAGCGGCGGCGGTTCTTCCGACGCCGGCGGCGGGGGAGGGCGGTCCTTCGCCATCGCCTCCGCCAACCGTCGCCCGCCCGGCCGTTGCTTTTCCTCAGGCTGCTGCCCGTCCAGCAGCGCCATGGCGGCGGCGTGGCGGCTGGCCTCCGGGTCGCGCCAGAAGATGGCGAAGGCGCTGTCGAACAGCTCCGCATGCTCCTGCCGGTTGACCAGCACGGCGCGCAGCGCGGCCTGCACCTGCGCCTTTTTACCGATGTCGATGCAAGACAGCGCGTGGGAGGCGGCCATCACCTCGCCGGCGCCGATCGGCAGCCCCGCGCGGCGCAGCAGCCGGGCAAAGGCCAGCACATTGGCGCCGACGGCGCCTCGTCTCGGCAAATCGTCGCTGGATGTATGGCGTTCGTCGCGCGGTGTCAGCTTCGCCGTGAAGTCGCGTGTCGCTTCCCGCAGCACCTCCGCCGGGGGAATCACGCCGCCGAACGCGCCTCATCTACCAGCCGCGCCGCTTCCGCCCCGCGCAGCCTGGCGATGTCGTCCTGGTACTTGAGCAGCACGCCCAGCGTCTCATCCACCGCCGCCGGCTCCAGCTCCGTCGCATCCAGCGCGGTCAGTGCGTTGGCCCAGTCGATGGTTTCGGCCACCCCCGGCAGCTTGAAGTAGTCGCCGCCGCGCACCTTCTGCACGAACGCCACGACCTGTGCCGACAAGCCAGCCGACACCCCCGGCGCCCTTAACGCCAGGATCGCACGTTCCCGCGCCGCATCGGGGTAGTCCACCCACTGGTACAGGCACCGCCTCCGAATGGCGTCGTGCACTTCGCGCGTGCGGTTGGAGGTGATGATCACCACCGGCGGGGTTGCCGCCTTGATCGTGCCGAGCTCCGGAACAGTGAGCTGGAAATCGCCCAGCAGCTCCAGCAGGAAGGCCTCGAAGGGCTCGTCCGCCCGGTCCAGTTCGTCGATCAGCAGCACGCTGGGCGGGCCGGAGATGGCCGCCAGCAAAGGCCGCTCCTGCAGATATTCGCGGCTGTAGATGTCCGGCCGCGATCCGCCCTCAGCCAGCCGTATCGCCATCAATTGCTTGGCCGCATTCCACTCATAGGCCGCGGCGGACAGGTCCAGCCCGTCATAGCACTGCAATCGCACCAGCGGCCGGCCGAGCCCCGCGGACAGGACTTTCGCGATCTCGGTCTTGCCCGTCCCCGGC
>CAXTJY010000145.1:7498-8415 GCA_964244395.1 uncultured Rhodovarius sp. | reverse complement strand
GGCCATGGCCAACGCCGTCGCGCTGCCCCAGATCGCCGCCCTGCCCGAACGCCGCGCCCTCTGGCGTCGGTGGGAGCTGCCGACCTGGGGCGTCGCTATCGCCATCTACGGCTGCTGGGCGGGGCTGTTGCTGGCGAATCAGTATGTGCCGTGGCCGATCCAGGCGCTGCTCGCGGCCTACATCCTGGCCTGGCATTTCTCCTTGCAGCATGAGGCCATCCATGGCTGGCGCAGCATCCCGCAATGGCTGCGCACCGCGGTGGTGTGGCTGCCGATCGGCGGCTGGTGGCCGTTCGAGCTGTATCGCCGCAGCCACAGCAAGCATCACCGCAACACCTTCCTCACGGTGCCGGGTGAGGACACCGAGACGCAGTATCACCGTGACGAGGATTGGCGCGGCTATTCGCCCCTGTTCCGGCGCGTGCTGCTGGCCAACCAGACCTTCGTCGGCCGGCTGACCATCGGGCCGTTCCTGCGGCTGCGTAAGCTGGTGATCGTGGAATACGGCAAGCTTGCGCGGCACGATTTTTCCGACGTGCCGGCGTGGCTGGGCTTCTTCGTCGGGCTGGCGGCGGTGCTGTGGTTCGTGCGCGTGGTCGCCGACATGCCGATCTGGCATTACTACCTGGTGTGGGTCCTGCCCGGGATTTCGCTGGGCCTGTTGCGGGCTTTCATCGAGCATCGCTGGGGCGACCGGCCGGGCGAGCGCACGGCCAGTGTCGAGAGCAACTGGCTCTTCGGCATGCTGTTCCTGTGGAACAATTTGCACATCGTGCACCACCTCTACCCCACCATGGCGTGGTTCGAGATCCCCGGCTTCTGGCGCGCCAATCGGGAGCGGCTTCTGGCGCATAACGGGCATTTCGTGTTCCGCGGGTACGGGCAGATCGCGCGTCGCTGGCTGTTCAGGCCGGTCT
>CAXTJY010000145.1:0-7488 GCA_964244395.1 uncultured Rhodovarius sp. | reverse complement strand
AGGCAAAGCCGGTCCCGGCCGCGTGATTGGGCACTGGCGCGGGGGGCGGCCTTCGGCAAAACTCCGGCCCGCACAAGGGGGCCCCGCCATGCAACGCCGTGACCTGATGACGCTCGCCACCGCGGGCGGGATGCTGGGTGTGTCCTCCTTGAAGGAAGCGGTGGCGCAGTCGCGCTCCGCCACCTTGCTGGTGCTGGTGGAATCCGGGCCGAACTCGCTCGACCTGCACGCGCCCGGCGCCAACCGGCCAACCCAGGCACTGGTGTGGGCGACGTATGACCGGCTGATGGGCTTCGGCAACACCCGGGCGCCCGAGGGCCACGACATCTACGACTACTTCAACCTGACGCCGGAGCTGGCGGAAAGCTGGGTCGTCGCGCCGGACGGGATGAGCGTGGTGTTCACCCTGCGGGAGGGCGCGACCTTCCATTCCGGCAATCCGGTGACGGCGGAGGACGTGAAGTGGTCGCTGGACCGCGCGGTCACCCTGCCCGGCTTCCCGAAGAACCAGATGAACTCAGGCAGCCTGCTGGAGCCGCGGCAGTTCGAGGTGCTGGACAACCGGCGCATCAAGGTGACCTACCTCAACCCCGACAAGCTGCTGATGCCCAACCTGAGCAACGCCATCCCCAACATCTTCGACAGCAAGACGGTGAAGGAGCGCGCCACGGCGGCCGACCCGTGGGGCGTCGAGTACACCCGCGCCAACCATGCCGGCGGCGGCGCTTTCAAGGTCGCGGCGTGGCGGCCGGGGCAGGAGACGATCCTGGAGCGCTTCCCGCAATGGAAGGGCGGGCCGCAGACCGGGGTGCAGCGCATCATCATCCGCGAGGTGCCCTCCGCCGCAACGCGCCGGGCGCTGATCGAGCGGGGCGACGCCGACGTGCTGGCCGATCTGCCGCCGAAGGATTTTTCCGAGCTCATCCAGGCGCGGCGCGCCACGGTCTATTCGACGCCGATGAAGAATGCCTGGCGGTTCCTGGGCATGAACACGCAGCGGGCGCCGTTCAACGATAAGCGGGTACGCCAGGCGGTGGCCTGGGCGGTGCCGTATGAGGAGATCTTCTCGGCCGCCCTGTTCGGGCGGGGGCGCAAGCTGTGGGGTGCGACCGGCCCGGCGACCGAGCTGCGCTGGCCCTCGCCCAGCCCCTACACCACGAACGTGGACCGGGCGCGCGCGCTGCTGGCCGAGGCCGGGCTGCCGAACGGGTTCGATACGACATTCCACATGGATATCAGCCAGGCGACGCTGCACGAGCCCATCGCGCTGCTGTTGCAGGAAGGGCTGGCGAAGGCGGGCATCCGCGTCACCATCGAGCGGGTCCCAGCGGGGCAGCTGCGCGGCCAGTTGGCGCAGAAGCAACTGCCCTTTTTTGTCGAGGATTTCGGCGCGTGGTTCGATGACCCCGACTACTTCTTCTACATCGCCTATCATGGGTCGAACGGCCCGTGGAACAGCGCCAATTACGTGAACCCGGAGCTGACGGCGCTGATCGACCGGGCGCGGCAGGAGCGTGAGAGCGCGGCCTACGAAGCGCAGGTGCGCCGGATGTTCGACATCGCGTTCGAGGACGTGCCGTTCATCCCGCTGGTGCAGCCGTTCCAGGATGTGGCGGTGCGCAACGGCACGACGGGCCATCGCTACGTGTTCCATCGGCTGCTTGAATACCGCTTCTTCCAGAAGCCGTGAGGCTGAACATCCGTCGTGCCCGGGCTCGACCCGGGCACCTCCTGAGGGTCGCGCGGGCGTTGGGAGATGGCCGGGTCCAGCCCGGCCATGACGGGACGGCGCCGTGAGGGGATCGCTCATCTGGCAAGTCGCCGCCCGCATCCTGGCCGCCCTGCCTGTGCTGGCTGGTGTCGTCGTCGTCACTTTCGTCCTGACGCGCATGCTGCCGGGTGACCCGGCGGCCTACTTTGCCGGGCCTAGCGACAGTTATCGCGCCATCGAGGAGACGCGGGCGGCGCTGGGGCTGGACCAGCCCGTGTGGGTACAGTTCTGGCGGTATGTGGAGGCGTTGGCGCGGGGCGACCTGGGCCGCAGCTTTTCCACCGGGCGGGCGGTGACCGGGGAGATCCTGGAGCGGCTGCCGGCGTCGTTGGAACTGGTGCTGTCGGCGATGGTGCTGGGCACTGCCATCGCCATCCCGTTGGGGGTGCTGGCGGCGGTGCGGCAGAATGGGCTGGCGGATCAGGTGGTGCGGGTCATCACCACGGCGGGGATTTCGCTGCCCGCGTTCTTCTCCGGGCTCATGTTGATCTTCCTGTTCTACTACCTGCTGGAATGGGCGCCTTCGCCCATCGGCCGGCTGGATTCGTTTTCGGAGCCGCCGCCGCGGGTCACCGGGTTCTTCCTGATCGACGCGGCGTGGGCCGGCGACTGGGAAACGTGGTGGGCAGCGCTGGGGCAGATGGTGCTGCCGGCCTGTTCGCTGGCGCTGGTGACCCTGGCGCCGATCGCGCGGATGACGCGCGGCGCGATGCTGGCGGCGCTGAGTGCGGACTTCGTGCGCACGGCGCGGGCGGCGGGGCTTTCAGGGCAGCGCGTGCTGTGGCGCTACGCCTTTCCCAACGCCATCCTGCCGGTGCTGACGACGCTGGGGATGGTGTTTTCCTACTCGCTGGGCGGGGCGGTGCTGATCGAAAAGGTGTTCGCCTGGCCGGGTATCGGCAGCTTCGCGCTGGATGCGCTGATGATGCTGGACTACGCGCCGGTGCAGGGCTTCGTGCTGACGCTTGGCGTGCTCTACGTGGTGCTGAATTTATGCGTGGACATCGCCCTGGTGCTGGCGGACCCGCGCATCCGGCTGGCCGGATGAGGCAGGCGGTCCCAGGCCTTGGGCAGCGCGTGATGGTCACCCTCACGTTCCGGGAAGCGGCCGTTTCATGGGCCAGGCAGGGCTGGCCGCGGGCCGGGCATCGCGGGCCCTTGCAACGGCCGGTGCGGCGCTTCGCTCGTCTCATGCGGCATGGCCCTGACTTCGCAGGCGCCGACTGATGCGGCATGCCTGGTATATTCTGCGACAGAACCCGGCCACCTTGGCGGGTGGGGTGATCTGCCTGGGCTTCGTTGTGCTGGCGCTGATCGGGCCGTGGATCGTGCCGCATGACCCGCTGGCGACGGCGGCGATGCGCAGCCTGCGGCCGCCCAGCGCCATGCATTGGTTCGGCACCGACCAGGTGGGGCGGGACATCTTTTCGCGCGTCGTCATCGCCACCCGGCTTGACCTTGGCATCGCCGTCACCGCCACCTTCGCCAGCTTCGCGCTGGGGCTTCTGCTGGGCAGCGCGGCGGGGTGGCTGGGCGGCTGGACTGACCGGGCGGTGTCGCGCGTGGTGGATACGCTGATGGCCTTTCCGCTGTTCGTGCTGGCGATGGGGATCGTGGCGGCGATGGGCAATTCCATCACCAACATCATCATCGCGACCGCGGTGGTGAACCTGCCTTTCTATGCGCGCGTCGCGCGAGCGGAGGTGAATGTGCGGCGCGAGGCGGGGTTCGTGGAGGCGGCGCGGCTGGCGGGAAATGGTTCGGCCTCGATCCTGTTCCGGCACCTGGTGCCCAACGCATTGCCGCCGATGATGGTGCAGATCTCGCTCAACCTGGGTTTTGCCATCCTCAATGCCGCCTCGCTGTCCTTCATTGGCCTGGGGGTGCGGCCGCCGACGCCGGAATGGGGCATCATGGTCAGCGAGGGCGCGGCGCTGGTGCTGAGCGGGCAGTGGTGGGCGGCGTTGTTTCCGGGCTTGGCGCTGATGCTGGCGGTGTTCGGCTTCAACCTGCTGGGGGACGGGCTGCGGGACATGGTCGATCCGCGGCGGCGGACGTGAAAACTCATCGAAGGTGCAGGAAACTGAGTTTCCTGCCGGGACGCTCGAAGGGCAGAGCCCTTCGATGACCCTTCTGTCGGTCGAGGGCCTGACCCTGGAATTCGCCACCAACAGCGGCATCGTCCAGGCGCTGTCCGACGTCACGCTGTCGGTCGCGCCCGGCGAGATGCTCGGTGTTGTGGGCGAAAGCGGCTCCGGCAAATCCGTCACCGCCTATGCCGCGATGCGCCTGCTCGACGCGGCGGCGCGGGTGCGTTCGGGCGCCATCCTGTTCGAGGGCCGGGACTTGCTGGGCCTGCCGGAGCGCGAGATGCGCCGGCTGCGCGGCGGCGCGATGGCCATGGTGTTCCAGTCGCCGCGCACCGCGCTGAACCCGATCCGGCGGGTGGGGGCGCAGATCGCCGATGCGTTGCGGGCGCATGGCGCGCTGTCGCGGCGGGAGGCGGCGGACCGCGCCGTCGAGCTGCTGGCCGAGGTACGGATCGCCGATCCGGGGCGGCGGGCGCGGGCCTATCCGTTCGAGCTGTCGGGCGGCATGTGCCAGCGGGTGATGATCGCGTTGGCGCTGGCCGGCCGGCCGCGGCTGCTGATCGCGGATGAGCCGACTACCGGCCTAGACGTCACCGTGCAGGCCGCCGTGATGGAACTGATCGGCGGCCTGGTGCGGGAGCGGCGGATGGGCTGCATCTTCATCACCCACGACCTGCTGCTGGCGGCGGAGCATTGCGACCGCATCGCGGTGATGCATGCGGGGCAGGTGGTGGAGGTGGCGGCGACCGGGACGCTGTTTGCCCGGCCGCGCCACCCCTACACCGCCAAGCTGCTGGCCACGGCGCCGCGGCGGGGGATGGAGCTGGCTACGCTGAGCCCCATCGCCGGCGGGCTGCCGGATTTGCGGGGCGCGCTGCCGGAGTGCCGGTTTGAGCCGCGTTGCGAGCGGGTGCAGCCGGATTGCGCCGCGCCGCTGCCGATGACGGCGATCGCGCCTGGCCATATGCTGCGTTGCAGGCATCCGCTGTGAGCCGCGGCGGACAGCGCGGTGGCACTTGCCGCCTCGCCCCCCAACACGCTGCGCGCCGGCAAGGGGGAGCCGCGCAAGCTGCCTTGCGATCCCTCCGGCGCGCAGTGATGTCGCCCGGCGGCCGCGTCGGGGGTGACCTGGGCACGATCCCGAGGGCAGACGCCGAGCCAACCCTGACACCGCCTCCTGGCCGACGCCGGTCTGTCGCTGCCGCGCGTCGCGCAGGGCGCCATGATTCTTGAGGTCGCGCATCTCGGCAAGCGCTTCCCGCTCGGGCGCCGCAGCGCGGTGGTGGCGCTGGAGGAGATCGGCTTTTCGCTGGCCGCGGGCGAGGCGCTGGGGCTGGTCGGCGAGAGCGGCTGCGGCAAGACCACGCTGGCGCGCATCATCGCCCGGCTGGCGGATGCGACCAGCGGCTCCATCCGCTTCGAGGGCGAGGAGATTGGCGCGACATCCGCGGCGCGGTTCGCGCGGCACCCGGCGCGGGGCGCCATCCAACTCGTGTTCCAGGATGCGACGGACAGCCTGAACCCGCGCTTCACCGCCGCTGATTCCATTGCCGAGCCACTGCGGCGGCTGCGCGGGCTTTCGGGCGCGACGCTGACGGCGCGGGTGGCGGAATGTGCCCGGCTGACCGGGCTGCCGGAGGCATTGCTGTCGCGCTACCCGCACCAGCTCAGCGGTGGGCAGAAGGCGCGGGTCGGCATCGCCCGGGCGATCGCGCCGTTGCTGGAAAAGCAGGGGCCCCGGCTGCTGATCCTGGACGAGCCGACATCGGCGCTCGATGTCAGCGTGCAGGCGGTGGTGCTGCAACTGCTGGCGGAGCTGCGGGCGCGGCTGGGGCTGACCTACCTGTTCGTCAGCCACGACATCAACGTGGTGCGGCTGCTGTGTGACCGGGTGATGGTGATGTATCTGGGCCGCATCGCGGAGATCGGGCCAGCCGCGCAAGTGCTGGATGCGCCGCGCCACCCCTACACGGCGGCACTGGCGGCGGCGGTGCCGGATGGGACGCGGCGGCAGGTTGTGGCGCCCACGGGCGAACCGATGTCGCCGGTCGATCCACCGCCCGAGCTGTGCCGGTATGCGTCGCGCTGCCCACGGGTGCAGGCGGTGTGCCGGGAGAGGTACCCGCCGTTGGTGGATGGCGTCGCCTGCCATTTTCCGTTGGCGGGGTGAGGAGCGGTATCCGCCGTTGGTGGATGGGGTGGCGTGTTCATTTCCACAGGCGTGAACCGGCGGGCTATCCGACCAGGGCGCGCAGCTTGGCGCGGACCTCCTCCAGTTCGGCGGGCGCGGCCTGGCCTTTCCGAACGGCGCCGCGGGCCCGCCAATCCAGGCTCTTCACCTGGTCGGCGAGCACGATACTGCCCCGCCGGCCCGCGATGGCCACCTCGAAGGGATAGCCCTTGATGCGGGTGGTGAGCGGGCAGCAGACCATCAGGCTGGTTCTGCCGTTATAGGCGGCGGGGCTCAGCACCAGGGCCGGGCGGTGCCCTGCCTGCTCGTGGCCCGCATGCGGGTCGAATTCGAGCCAGACGATATCGCCGGCATCCGGGACATAGCGCGCCGGGCTCACCAGGCCTCGCCGCCGCGCGGCGCGCCCGTACCGACGGGGTCGTGCAGATTGTCGTCGGTGATGGCCTCGATCAGGGATGCCAGGCTGTAGCCTTCCGGCCGGACGGGTTCGATGACGATCCTGCCGGCTTCCTCGCGGACGTCTACAGGCTGGTCCGGCGACAGATGCACCGCCGCCATGACCGATGCCGGGATCCGGACGGCGGCGCTGTTCCCCCATTTCCTCACGACGACGCGCATAAGCTCCTCCGGATCGGCTCGATAGGCGAGGTGATGGTGGCGTGTCAACAATGGCGATACATCGCGCGGAACGCTCAGCCCTTCGGCACCCGCATGATGAAGCGCGCCCCCAGCACCCTGCCCTCCGCATCGCGACGGTTCTCGGCGCTGATCTGGCCGCGCAAGCCCTCCACGATCTGCTTGCTGATCGACAGGCCCAGGCCGGAATGCTGGCCGAAGCGCTCGCCGGTCGGGCGCTCGGAGTAGAAGCGCTCGAAGATGCCTTCCAGCTTGGCGTCGGGGATGCCGGGGCCTTCATCCTCGATGACGACCTCGACCAGCTTGCCGGCCTCCCGCGCGCGCAGCCAGACCCGGCCGTCCTTCGGGCTGAAGGAGATGGCGTTGCCGATCAGGTTGCGGAACACCTGCACCAGCCGGTCCTCGACGCCCATGGCTACCAGCGGCACGTCGGCCATCTCCGTCTCCAGCACCGGGTCGCCCTCCTGCCGGGTGGTGTTGTGCAGCTCGGCCAGCACGGCGAGGATGGGGTGCACGTCCACCGGCTCCGCCACGGTGCGGCTTAGTTCGGCATCGACGCGCGAGCTGTCGGAGATGTCGCCGATCAGCCGGTCCATCCGCACCACGTCGTTGCCGATGATGCGCAGCAGTCGCTTACGCTGCGCCTCGTCCTCCACCCGGCCCAAAGTCTCGATGGCGCTCCGAACGGAGGTAAGAGGGTTCTTCAGTTCATGCGCCACGTCGGCGGCGAAACTCTCGATCGCCTCGATCCGCCCGTAGAGCGCGTTGGTCATGTCGCGCAGCGCGCCGGAGAGATGCCC
>CAXTJY010000144.1:587-8441 GCA_964244395.1 uncultured Rhodovarius sp. | reverse complement strand
GCCGCCGCTGCGGGCGCGGCGCGCGGCTGATGCGCCAGCAGCACCTTGGGGCCCTGGCGGAAACTGCCGCTGCGGCCGGGGTGATAGTGCGCGGGCGCGTCCAGGGTGACGGTGACGCCGGCCATCGGCACGCCCAGCGACTCCAGCACGGCCTGGGCGTCGGCCTTGGCGTCCAGCGCCTCGATCGGGCGGGCGGGGGCGGCCCAGTTCAGCGGCGTGGCGCCGGCGCGCAGGGTGCAGGCCATGGCAAGCTGCCCATCCGGCGTGATGCCGCGATAGCCGGCGGCGACCTCGCTCAACGCTACGTCGGTCAGGCCGCGCGCGGCGTTGCCGGCGGCGGCCAGCGCCAGGCCGGTCAGCGGCGTGGGGCGCATCTGGCCCAGGTCGGATGCGATGGGGTTGGCCAGGGTCAGCGCCGGGTCGCCGCCGCCGAACAGGGCGGCCGTGGCACCGCTGACGAAGCCGTAGGTCACGCTGTCCTGGCAGCCGCGCGCCGCCAGGGTGCGGCGGGCCAGGATGGCGCGGCGCTGCTTCGCGTCGAGCGAGGCCGCCGGCACCGGGGTCGCCATCGGCAGGGACACGGCAGGAACGGCGTCCAGCCCGCCCAGCCGAAGCACCTCCTCGACGAGATCGGATTCGGCTTCGGTGGCGGCGCAGCCCTCGCGGGCGGCGGCGGCGCGCAGTTCGGGCAAGGCGGGGTCCTGGTCCAGCGTGATGGGCGCCGCCACGTCGTTGCGCCAGGAGGGGACGGCGACGGTGACCGAGGTCGCGTCCTCCATCAGCTTGGTGAAGCCCAGGCGTTCCAAACGGGCGATGGCTTCGTCGCGCGGCACGTCGAGGCCGCCTAGCCCGGCCAGGCGCTCGAAGCGGAGGGTGGCGCTGCGGCGCCAGTCCGGCTCGTTTCCGGCTTCGGAAATCTCGCTGGGCTCGCCGCCCACGAGTTCGATGATGGTGGCGGTGGCCATTTCCAGCGCCTGCTTCGGCAGCGCCTGGTCCAGGCCGCGCTCGAAGCGTTGCCGGGCATCGGTTGTGATGGCGTGGCGCCGGCCCGAGAGGGCGATGCGCACGGGGTCGAACAAGGCGCTCTCGATGAAGCACTCGGTGGTGTTCTCGTCGCAGCCGGTGTGCTCCCCGCCGATGATGCCGCCCAGGGCTTCCGGGCCGGCGGCGTCGGCGATGACGCCGTCTTCCTCGGTCAGGGCGTAGGTCTTGTTGTTGAGCGCGGCCAGGTTTTCTCCGGGGCGGGCCATGCGCATGGTGAGCGTGTCGCCCTTCACCTTGGCCACGTCGAAGACGTGCAGCGGGCGGCCGAGGCCGTAGGTGAAGAGGTTGGTGACATCGACCAGCGCGTTGATCGGGCGGAGCCCGACCGCGACCAGCCACTTGCGCAGCCATTCCGGCGAGGGGCCGTTCTTCACGCCGCGAATGGCGCGGCCGACGACCCAGGTGCAGGCGCGGGGATCCCCGATGCGCCAACGAAGCGGGCTGGGGTAGGCGGGGGTGGCGACATGCACGTCGCGCGGGCGGAGCTTGCCCAGGCCGGCGGCGGCCAGGTCGCGGGCGATGCCATGCACGCTCAGCGCGTCACCGCGGTTGGGGGTGACCTTGATCTCGATGATCGGGTCGTCGAGCTTCGCATAATCGACGTAGCGGGCGCCGATGGGCGCGTCCTCCGGCAGGTCGATGATGCCGGAATGGTCGTCGCCCAGGCCCATTTCGCGGGCGGAGAGCAGCATGGCCTCCGACTTCACGCCGCGGATGTCGCCGACCTTCAGCGTGATGCCGGTGCCGGGGATATCGGCGCCGGGCAGGGCAGCGACGCCGACCATTCCGGTGCGGGCGTTGGGGGCGCCGCAGACGACGGAGTATTCGCGGCCGTCGCCGATATCGACGCGGAGCGCCCGTAGGCGGTCGGCGTTCGGGTGCTGGGTCGCCTCGATGACGCGGGCGATGACGAAGGCGGCCAGAGGCGCGGCCGGGTCGGTGACGCCTTCGACCTCGATGCCGATGCGGGTCAGCGTGTCGCAGATGGTCGCGGTGTCGGCGTCGGTGTCGAGATGGGCGCGCAGCCAGGAGAGCGGGAACTTCATGGGTCAGACGCCCTCATGCAGCGTGGCGGGGGCGAGGGGACTGCTGGCGTAGTGCGCCAGCCAGCGGGTGTCGCCTTCGAAGAAGGGGCGCAGGTCGGCGATGCCGTGCTTGAGCATGGTGATGCGCTCGATGCCCATGCCGAAGGCGAAGCCCTGCCATTCGCGCGCGTCGATGCCGCAATTGGCCAGGACGCGGGGGTGGACCATGCCGCTGCCCAGGATTTCCAGCCAGTCGCCGCCGGCGCCGAGTTCGCCGGTGCGCTTGTTCCAGCCGATATCGACCTCCATCGAGGGCTCGGTGAAGGGGAAGTACGAGGAACGGAACCTCACAGGCAGGGTGGCGATGCCGAAGAAGGCGCGCAGGAAGTCGGTCAGGCAGCCCTTGAGGTGGCCGAGCGTGATGTGCCGGTCGATGACCAGGCCTTCGACCTGGTGGAACATGGGGGAGTGGGTGGCGTCGTGGTCGGCGCGGTAGGTGCGGCCGGGGGCGATGATGCGGATCGGCGGTTCCTGGCTCAGCATGGTGCGGACCTGGAGCGGGGATGTCTGCGTGCGCAGGACCAGTGGGCGGCCGTCGGCGCCGTGGCCGGGAAGGTAGAAGGTGTCCTGGTCCTGCCGGGCTGGGTGGTGGTCGGGGATGTTCAGGGCGCCGAAATTGTACCAGTCGCTCTCGATGTCCGGCCCTTCGACGGCGGTGAAGCCCATGGCGCCGAAGATGGCGGTGAGTTCCTCGATGGTGCGGTTGATGGGGTGGATGGAGCCCATCGGCGCGGGACGGGGGGGCAGGGACATGTCCTGGCGTTCGGCCAGCAGGCGGGCGTCCAGCGCGGCGGCTTCGAGGATGGCGCGGCGGGCTTCGAGGGCGGCTTCGATGCGCTGCTTGACGGCGTTGAGGGCAGCGCCGCGTTCCTTGCGGGCTTCGGCGGGGACGCCACCGAGGCCTTTGAGAAGGGCGGTGAGGGAGCCGGATTTGCCGAGGGCGGCGACGCGCACGGCGTCGAGCGCGCGGGGATCGGCGGCGGTGGCGATGTCGATGGTCACGTTGGCGGCAAGGGCTTCGAGGTCGTCGGTCATGGCGGGTGGTTCACACTGAATGGCGGCGCGGGGCAAGGGGTGGGTTCAGTGTGTCCCTGAGGTTCACTGCGCGGTTCGCGGCCGTCTCGATCGGCCTTGCCGTTCAAGTGACATCCTGCTGAGCCTCTCGCCATGCGGGGCGACGGACCGGGCAAAAGGTCTCCAAGGCGGCCGTCAGCCAGCAACTTGCAACATCGCACTGTGTGTCGCGTTCAGAGGCGATCACCCGATGCAGGAGTAATAGAATGGCTGAAAAGAAGGGCAAAGGCAGCGACACCGCGCAGCGCGCCAATGCCAAGGCGGAGAAGGAGAGCAAGTCGAACCCTCGCAAATCCTCCGCCGCGCAGTCGGAACTCGGCAAGAAGGGCGCCGCGGCGAAGAAGGCCTAGACCGCCGCCTTGGCCTTCTCCACCAACGCCGCAAACGTCTCCGGCTCATCATAAGCCAGCGCCGCCATCACCTTGCGGTCCATCTCGATCCCGGCCTTCTTCACCGCGGCGATGAACACGCTGTAGGTCATGCCGTGTTCGCGCACCGCCGCGTTGATGCGCTGGATCCACAACCCGCGGAACTCCCGCTTCTTGTTGCGCCGGTCGCGATAGGCGTATTGCAGCGCCTTCTCGACCCGCTCCAACGCGGGGCGGAAGTTGGTGGAGGACCGGCCGACATAGCCCTTGGCGAGCTTGAGGATCTTCTTGTGGCGGGCATGGGCGGTAACGCCGCGTTTGACACGTGCCATGGTTCTGTCTCCCCCTTACCGGCTCAGGCCGTAGGGAAGCCACTGCTTCACGGTCTTCGCGTCCATCGATGTCAGCGTCTGGCTGCCGCGGTTCTGCCGCTTGGCCTTCTGGCTGCGGTTGATCAGGCCGTGCCGCTTGTTGCCGGGGCCCGCAAGGACCTTGCCCGTAGCCGTGATCTTGAAGCGCTTCTTCGCGCTCGACGTCGTCTTCATCTTGGACATTCGGCCCTCCTACGGGGTATCGCGTCCCACCTCACACCTCGAATGAACGAAGGCCGCACGATGCGGCGGGGGCGCGTTTCCTCGGCCGGGCTGTCCAGGGCGCCGGCGCGGGAGGGGGGCCTATAGCGATGTGCGGCAGAAAGGTAAAGGAGCGCTGGGCGCCAAAGGGACGGCCCCCGGGGCCGGGTGGTGCTGGCGCCCGGCGCGTCGCCCGAATAGGCTGCGGCCGAACAATGCCGAGGCATAGCCATGATCGAACTTTGGACCTGGAACACCCCGAATGGCCGCAAGGTGTCGGTGGCATTGGAGGAGATGGGGCTGCCCTACAGCGTCCACACCGTAAATATCAGTAAGGACGAACAGTTCAATCCTGAATTCCTGGCCTTCAGCCCGAACAACCGCATCCCCGCCATCAAGGATCCGGAAGGTCCCGGGGGCCAGCCCATCACGGTGTTCGAGAGCGGCGCCATCCTGCTGTACCTGGCGGAGAAGACCGGCCAGTTCATGCCCACCGATGCCCGCGCCAAGGTGCCCGTCCTGGAATGGCTGATGTGGCAGATGGGCGGTTTCGGCCCGATGCCGGGCCAGGTGCACCACTTCCTGATGCAGCCGGACGGGCCGGCCAAGGATTACGGCGTGGCGCGCTACGGCAAGGAGACAAAGCGGTTGTACGGCGTGCTGGAGAAGCGGCTCGCCGGCCGCGAGTTCGTGGCGACGGAGGGCGAGCCCTCGATCGCCGACTTCGCCATCATCGGCTGGGCGTGGCGGCATGAGCGGCACCTGGTGCCGTTCGACGATCTGCCCAATGTGGCGGCCTGGTACGAACGGATGATGTCGCGGCCGGCCACGGCCAGGGGCTTCGAGGTGGCGTTGAGCTGACGGTTTGACGGATGGGGGACGGGCGGTTACACCGTTTCCCGCATACGCCGTGCCAACTTCAACCCTACGGAGGGGTGGCCGAGTGGCCGAAGGCGGCGGTTTGCTAAACCGTTATAGGATGTCAAGTCCTATCGTGGGTTCGAATCCCATCCCCTCCGCCACCCTTAAGTTCTTGATATCGCTGAATTTATAGGGATCGAAGACTTGTTGTATTGGCGCGAAGCAGCCAGTTTTGAGCGATCGAGCTTTTGTCGTTAATTTCTCAGACGATGTTTCTGTGATATCGCGACGTGGGGCTGAAAATCTCTGCGGCCTGCTTCGGCACTACGCTTTTCACTCCTCCGCTAGGCCCCCGCCGTTCGCCGGCGAATCATCCATGGCATCTCCCGCAGGGAACCCTTCGCTCGTTGCGTGCATCATCCGAATGCTGGTTCCAGGGGAGTTGGTGACTGGGGGGCGTCGCTCAGCGAAAGCCCAGCACTCGCTCCTGCTCAAGCCAGTCCACTGGCAGGCCGGTATTTCGCATCCGCTTGTTCGCGGTGAGCTCCGCGGCGGCGTTCCGTCCAGAATTGCTGCCACGATGCGGGGAAAAAGATAGGCCAGGCGAACCAGTCGTTTGGCCCAGGATGAATTCATCCCTTCGCGCTCCGTGAACTGATAATTTGACCCATCCAGCAATGAAGGCAGTGGTCGCCGCTGCGTGACTTCCAGGAAGCACAGCCGGCGTGGTCGGGCGATTTCGTCGAGGATTTGCGCTCCTTCCTGACGGGACTTTACGATTTCATCGAGAACAATCCCCGGATGTGGGAGACGCTGCGGCTGCTGCTGCCGGAGGCGAACCGGTTGCCCGCCCTGGTGGAGCAGTATTTTCAGCGCTTCATGGATCCGGTCGCCGATCGCCTGCGGTCCCGGGTGCTGGAGGCCGTGGCCCGAAACGACATTCGCGATGTGGGGGAGCACCTGACGGACGTTATCCTGGCGGCGCCGTTGGCCCGCTACGTTTGGCTGCTGCTGTTTGCTCATCGCCGCCCGATGGATGGGGGGAAGCTGTTCCAGGCACAGGTCGAGTCCCTCTTGCACGGCATACTCCCACCCACGGGGCAGAAGGCGCGCCTCGGCGTCTGGAGCGGCTGGCGAACCTTTCCCAACAAAGCAAGCGGCGAACCGTTGATCGCTCCGCCCGGCCCAGGGCTGTACCAGTTGCGCGGAACTCGATCCGGGCCCGAGTTCGGCATATCCCGCAACCTGGCTGCCCGGCTGGCCCGGGTGGTCGGCGATGGGATGGAGTACCGGACATTGGGGTGTGCCAGCTATGCCGAGGCGAAAGCCAGATACCCGAATGAGGTGCCGCCGACGGGTCGGTAGGGTAGGGCTCAGTCGGCGGTTTGCGATTGGTGACGGCTTCTTCCCCCCATCAGCCCGGGGCGTCTGCCGGTGTGCGCGGCCTTGGTCGGCCAGCTTGCCATTCTTTGGTGGAGCCTGGACGGCTTCCTCGCCTTGTCGGTCTTCTGCACGGTGGCGACGACGCCAATGCTCTGGGTCTTCAATGGCCTTCACTACGTCTATGCCGGATTGGCTCTGCTCGGCCTGCTTTCCTTGCGGTGGGCTCGGGCGCGGCTTCCCTACCTGATGCTGTTGTTGGTCACAGCGCTGGCGCTGCCGGTGCAGCTGTGGCCCGTGCAGCATGGCTATCTGACGTGCGACGGGCCGTGATCGTCGCTGGCCTTCGGCCAATGAAGGATGCTGAAACTTGGACACCCAATCGAGTGAAGCGCAGGACAGGGCATCGGGGGATAGCCGAAAGCCGGCACCGACGCGGCCTGTTTCCAGGACGTGGAAGATCGCGCTGGCCGCACTCACGGTCCTTGCCTGGGCGCCCCTCGCTTCCGCCTGCGTCGCATCGGCCATCGCCACCCTCGTCGGCTGGTTCGTGGTGTGGACTCGTCGCGCCGCCGCGAACTGACCAAAGGGTGACCGTCAGAATGCGCGGCTGAGGCGCGGTTCGCGGGAAAGCAGGGTATCGCTGAGCCGGGAGCTGGCCTCGTTCCAAAGGGCAAAGCATTGCGCTCCCCCTGCCGCCTGGCAGAAATCATGGTGACGGCGGACGGCGAAGACCTCAGCTCCCTCAACCTCGTAAATGCCTGGGTCCATGCCAGGTCCGTCGAGGAGCACGCGGCCGGGCCCCGGGCTCCGTCCTCTGCTCGACAGGCGGACGACTACCCGGCAGCCGCCGCTGTTGCAGCCGGGCGTGCGGGCCACGCGGTCGCAGCCCAGGCCGGTGAACTGGATGATCTCGGCGACCCTTGCGGTCCGGCCAAGTGCCACGTGGTACCGGCGCACCCCGGCAGGCAGGAACACGCCGCCACCTCGCTCGCATGCAAGGCGGAAGCCTTGAATGGTCCCGCGGAACGCGTCGTCCGGCGGCAACGCGGCGGCGGGCGTGACGGCCAGAGCAAGGAGAACCAACACCAGAGCCTTCTCGACTTTGGCGAAAGCGAGCTCCATGATTTCCTTCAGCATCAAGGTGACTTTGGCGCGACGTTGTAAGGATTCAAAAGCATATCCATGGCTGCCCCGCACCCTGACGATTGGGCTGACCCTACTCCCTCTGGTCGTCGGTGCTCAGCCCTTGCGGCAGGAGCGGCTGACGGGTGACATCTTCCTCGGTGGCGCGACGCTGGTGGATCCGCCGCCGGGGGAGCCGTCAGGCACCCATGCCTACCTCACGGTGCGGGGCGTGGCCGCGCGGCGCATCTATGACGCCCTGCCTGGCCGCACCATCGATGATGCGTGCCAACCAGGCCGCCGGGTGAAGCGCCGGATCATATTGAAACGTGTCCCAAGTTTGCG
>CAXTJY010000144.1:0-577 GCA_964244395.1 uncultured Rhodovarius sp. | reverse complement strand
GTGAAGCGGTCCGGGCATCTGGTCTGCTCGGCCGGGCGTGGGCCGGCGGATGTGCGCTGCGACATTGCGATTGCCCTCGCCCGCGCGGAGCTGGTGCCTGGGCCGCCATGCTGAAGCGCCAAGACCCCAGGCTGCTGACGTGACCGGCCATGCCGTGACGGTCGGGTGAGCGCGCTCATGCGCGTCCGTGTGCTGCTGGTCGTATTCCTGTCCATGCTGGAATTCAGCACTGCCCTGGGCGCACCGTTGACGGCCGGACCGCACTGGACCGTGGGGGCGAGCCGGCCGCTCGATTTTGGCGACTTTCCGGTTCGCATCGAAGCTCCTGCCAGCAACGCCTCTCCGCTTCTGACCGGTCTGGCCCGCACCTATCGGACGCGGTTGCGGGAGGCGGGCAGGGGTCCTCCCAACTTCGCCGGCCACTACAATTTGGCAAGCTGGGGGTGTGGGACCGAGTGCCTGACGGGCGCTGCCATCAACGCGCGCACCGGCCGGGTGACATTCCTGCCCTTTGCCACATGCTGCTTCAGCATGGCCCCGGATGGCAGCGCGGACATGATATCCTTCAGGGCAGGGA
>CAXTJY010000143.1:0-8514 GCA_964244395.1 uncultured Rhodovarius sp. | reverse complement strand
CGTCCTGCAGCTTCTTGTGCTTGTCGCGCAACTCCCACGCCAGTTCGGCCTCGCTCTGCGCCAGCCGCTCCAATTCGGTCACATCCGCGAAGCTGGCAGTCACCACCATGCGCCCGGCGTCGCCGCCTGCCGTCAGCCGATGAGCGTGGGCGATCAGGCGGAAGCGCCGATGCTGGCCGTGCCGCATGAAGTCCACCACGCCCGACGCCGGCTCCCCGGTCAGCGGGGCCAACAGCGCGTCCATGAACGTGTCCGCACCGCCGTCATCGGGGAGAATGTCACGCAGCGTGGCGCCTGGCATGGCTTCGACGCCAAGCAGCGCCGCGCCCGCAGCGTTCAGCGACTGAATGCCGCCGTCCGGATTGATCGTGAGTATCCCGTCCGCCAGGCTCTCCAGCGTGGCGCGTTCCATCGCAAGCCGGTCCCGCGCCTCAGTGCCGGGTGCGACGCTGTCCATCAGCCCTGGTTCAGCTCGATGCGCCAGGTGTCGAGCGTGGTGCCCAGCACCTGGTCCAGCGTGGTCAGCGCGTTGAGATAGGCGATGACGGCGCCCAGCTCGGCGCTCTCCGCCGCCTGCAACGACCCCTGGAAGGAGACGACCTGGAAGTTGGAGGAACGCCCGGCCTGCAGCCGTGCCACCTCGGCCTGGAGTTGCAGCGCCGTCAGCTCCCGCGCCCGGCGGGCCAGCTCGGCCTGCCGCCGCTGCGCGTCCACGTTGCGCACCGCGTCGTCCACCTGCTGGCGCACCCGGTCGCGGGCCTGCTCGGCGCCCAGCTGCACCTGGCGCAGGGCGATGGTGGCGCTGACCTCGCCCTGTTCGCGGTTGAGTTGGAAGAACGGGATGTTGACCCGCAGCCCGACATTGAAGTCCGACCGCACCTGGCCCAGCGCGCCGATGGTGTTGACCAGGTCGGGCCGCGACACCTGCGGCCCGGCGCCGGCCACCAGCGAGACGTCCCAAAGCCGCTGGTTGCGCGCGACATCGAGGTTGATGCGGCCGATCTCGATCGCCAGCAGCTGTTGCAGATAGGCCGGCTGGGTGGCCAGCGCGACGGCGGTGGCGCGTGCCGCATCCACCCGCACCTGGTCGGCCGCCGGCCGGTCCGCCGCCCACACCCGGCTGGTCTGGTCCAGCGCCATCAGGGTCAGCAGCGACAGGCGGGCGCTGGCCTGCGCATCGCGCGCCGCGACCAGCGAAAGCTCCTGCTGCGCCAGCTGGGTGTCGGACTGGATCTGCTCGATCTGCGCCAGCCGGCCCGCGGCGATCAGCGCGCGGTTGACCTCCGAAAGCTCGCGCGCCCGGCGCAGGCTGTCGGTGGCGATGCGCAGCTGTTCCTGGCTCTGCACCAGCACCCGGTAGGCGGTGATGATGCCGGTGATCTGGTCGATCACCGAGCCCTTGATGCGAAGCTGCGCGTTGCGCTCGGCGATGCGGGCGATGCGCAGCGGCGCCAGCGCGAAATCGGTGCCGCCACCGGCCAGCAGGGGCTGGATGACGGTGAAGGACAGTTGCGACGTGGCCGAACGCTGCTGGCCGCGCGGCAGGTCCTGGTTGCCCAGAAAGGCGAACTGGAAGCGCGCGCCGGTCGGCGTATCCCAGCTCACCACCGGGCCGACGTTGAATTGCGTGGTGTTGGCGGCGCCCGTCCGGCTGCGGGTCAGGCCGCCCTGCACGTCCAGCCGGGGCACGAAGATGCGCTCGGCCACCCGCAGCGCGAAGCGGTCGGCGATGCGCTGCAGGTATTCGCTGCGGATCGCGCGGTTCTCGCGCAGCGCAATGAACACGGCCTCCGCCAGGGTCAGCGGCACGCTGCCGGCCGGCATGCCAGGGACTTCCACCGATGCGGGCGGGCTGCCCCGGCCGGCCTGCGCGGGCGGGCGCGGCGGAACGCCGACCGCGGGTTCCATCAGACCGGCGGGCGGCAGGGCGGTCTGGCTCGGCCGGCCGGCGACGGGCGGAAGGTTCTGCGCGAGCACCGGCAGCGCGCCGCACAGCGTCAGGCAGCCACCAAGCAGGCTCAACAACGGAACGCGCATGGAACCCCTCGTTCCCATCACCATCAGCATCACATCCTTGCGCCGTGGCTTACAAGCCGCGCCATGCATGACAAGCACGCCGGGCGGGGCGATGATGCGGCCATGGCCCGCCCCACCTTGCTGCTCTGCCTGCTGCTCGCTGCCTGCGGCGTCCCCGCGGTGCTGCGGGCGCCGCCCGGTCAGGCCAGCATGCCGGCGCCCGGCGGCGACCTGCCGCCGCTGCCAGCCGTCAGCGAATTGACCGGCGGGCCGCGCATCTCGCTGCCCGTCCCCACCGCCGAGGGCTTCACTCCGCCCGCAGCGCCACGATCGGGTCGAGCCGCGATGCCATGACCGCAGGGTAGAAGCCGAAGAACAGCCCGACCGCGATCGACACCCCCGCGCCCAACGGCACCGCCGTGGCGGAGAACACGTAGTCCCAGCCGGACAACACGGCGAAGCCCCAGGCGCCGGCGATGCCCAGCAGGATGCCGAAGGCGCCGCCCACCACGGACAGCGCCGCCGCCTCGGCCAGGAACAGGAAGCGGATGTCGCTGCGCCGGGCGCCAATGGCCAGCCGCACACCGATCTCGCGCCTGCGTTCCTGGATCGAGACCAGCATGATGTTCATCACGCCCACGCCGCCCAGCACCAGCGCGATGCTGCCCACCGCGCCCAGCAGCAGGGTGAAGAGCTGCATCTGGCTTTCCATCCCGGCGATCAGGCTGCGGGCGCTTTGCACCTGCAGGGTCTGGGTGCCCAGCGCCGGTTGCAGGACGGTGGTGATGGCGCGGCCGGTCGCCTCGGCGTCGGCGTCCGGCGCGATGCGGCCGACGGCCCAGGAGAGGTTCGGCGCGCTCATGATCCGCCGGGCGTTGGGCAGGGAGAAGAACATCGCCTCGTTGACGTCGGTCGGCAGCATCGGGCTGGCCAGCGCGTTTTCCAGGATGCCGATCACGGTGAAGACATAGCGGCCCACCCGAACGGAGGAGCCCGGCCGGACCGTGGCGTAGGGGGTGGACAGCTGGGTGGCCAGGCTGGCGCCCAGCACGACGAAGGGTTCGAACCGATCGTGCCGCGAGATGAAGCGCCCCTGCGCCACCCGCAGCCGCGCCAGCGCCGCGAAGGCCTCGGTAACGCCAAGCTGGCCGGCGTTGCGGGAATTGCCCTCGAAGCTGGCATTGCCGCCGCCGATCATGAAGGGCGCGATGCCGATCAGGCTGGGGATGGTGGCGGGCAGAGCCTCGGCCTGCGCCAGCGGCAGGTCGCCCAGCCCCTGCGGCGATTCGACGCGCAGCAGCAGGATGTCGGTGCCCATCTGGCGAAACTGCCGCAGCGTCTCCTCGCGCGCGATGGTGCCGACGTTGAGCATGGCGATGACGGCCCCGGCGCCGACCATGATGCCGATCAGCGCCAGGATGGAGCGCTGCCGGGCGGCGAGCAGGTTGCCGACCGCCTCGATGATGACCTGCTTGATCACGCGATCGCGACCTCGCGCGCCGAATCCTGGGCGATGCCGCCGCCGCCCAGCACCACGCGGCGCGGGCACTGCGCGGCGATCTTGGGGTCGTGGGTAATGATCAGGACCAGCACGCCGAATTCGGTATTGACCTCCAGGAAGAGGTTCATGATTTCCTGGCTGACTGTTGGGTCCAGCGCGCCGGTCGGCTCGTCGGCCAGCAGCACGGACGGGCGGCCGACCAGGGCGCGGGCGATGGCGACGCGCTGGCGTTGGCCGCCGGAAAGCATCTCCGGCATGTGCTCCATGCGCTGGCCAAGGCCGACACGTTCCAGCAGGGCGCAGGCGCGCTGCTTCGCCTCGGCCTCCGGCGTGCCGCGATACATCAGGGGCAGCGCCACGTTGCGCCAGGAATTCAGCCGCGGCAGCAGGAAGAAGGACTGAAAGACGAAGCCGATGAGGCGGTTGCGCATGGAAGAGGCGGCGTCCGGCCTGGCGGCCAGCACGTCCTCGCCATCGATGGTGTAGGTGCCGGAGGTGGGGCGGTCGAGCAGCCCGATGATGTTCATCAATGTGGTCTTGCCGGTGCCGGAGCCGCCCATGATGGAGACGACTTCGCTCTTCGCCACGGCCAGGTTGAGGCCGTTCAGCACCACCGTCTGGGTGGGGCCGACCTGGTAGCTCTTGGTGATGTCGCGCAGCTCCAGCATTGCGCGACTATGGCGAATGGCGGGGGGTGCGCAATGCGGCGGCGCCTCGCGGGCGGCGGTTCAAAGGTGGTCCGAGCGCGGGCTTCCCGTCGGTCCTTGTGCGCCTTTGCCGGGCCTAACAGGCTCGAAGCTGATGCGAAGCCTGGTGCCGGTCGCCTTTGCGAAGCGCTCCAGGCTGCCCGTTGAGGGCCGGGAACGTCCGCTTTCCATTCTTGCCACCACGCTCTGTGTCGTTCCCATGGCGGCGGCCACCTGGGCCTGCGTCATGTCCGCGTCCGCGCGGGCGCGGATCAGGGCGGCGGCCAGGGCAAACTCTTCCTCAAGAGCGTCGTATTCCGGCTGGTAACCGGGGTCCTTGCGCCATGCCGCAAAGAGCTCGGAGGCGGCGATCGATGTCGTCATGTGACCTCCATTGCCCGCTTCAGGGCCAACCCTATTTCGCGCCGAGGCGTCTTCTGGGTCTTCTTGGGAAATACGCGAACCACGACGACACGGCTTCCCGTTGCGGTGACGTAGGCAGCTCGGGCTATGCCATCCTTGCCCTTCATACGCATTTTCCAGGACGGACCTTCCAGGTGTTTG
The DNA here is from genome assembly GCA_964244395.1 of uncultured Rhodovarius sp. Lineage (GTDB taxonomy): Bacteria > Pseudomonadota > Alphaproteobacteria > Acetobacterales > Acetobacteraceae > Rhodovarius. Next base: position 3,747 of record CAXTJY010000143.1, on the reverse strand, counting down.
ACGCAAGGCTCGCGAACCCTCCGTTCAGTTCCTGCCTGACCACATCGTCGAGCAGTTCCACAGACCAGCGCATTACGCCTAATAGCATTTTTGCGATGATCCGCAAGAGTTCAGTGATGAGGGGGACTAATTCGGCCGCGAGTTGAAGCATGGCAAAGATAAAAGGGGCTGGCATAGAGCGGTCTCCCTGTTGGACCGCCTAGATCTTGTCGCTACGACGCTTCGAGCGCACTCCGTTGGTTCGTTACTCATCGACGGATCTGACTCGGTAAATCATCGTGACAGTCGGTTCTCAGCGTGGATGAAGGCCCGCGCTCGGTCCGCCAAAGCGAAGTGAGGAAGCGGAAACGGTTTCTGCCTCAGCCCACATCCAAACCCACCGCCGTGGCACTCACACCCCGCGCCCACGCCGCCATCCCCGCCGCGCGGCCGGACCACTTCGTGTGCCTGATATCCCCCCGGCGAACCCCGGCCTTCAGCGCCAGCGCCGGCCATTGCCGCATCAGATACCGCCAGGCCGCCCCCCGCCCGCGGTGTTTGGCCTCGACATGCATCCGGCTCCAGCCCTGGTGCCAGGCCTTGCACCAGTCCAGCCGGGGCGATGGTGTGGTCGACTTGCCGCCGGCATGCAGCACGGAGCAGCCGGCGACATGCACCAACCCGTGCCCAGCGCCGCGCAGCCGCATGCACATGTCGTCATCCTCGCCATAGAGGAAAATGGCGTCGTCGAAGCCACCCATCGCCCGGAAGGCCGACATGCGGAAAAACATGGCCGAGCCGCCCACGTAATCCATGCAGCAATCACCGGCCGGCATGGGCTGGCTGCGCTGGCGCGGCGGCGTGGTGGGCAGCGCGTGGCCGAATTGCAGGGCGCCGTCATCGCCAAAGATTTCTGGCGCCAGCAAACCTGCATCGGGGTAGCGCATGGCGGCGTGGACCAGCGCGTCGAGCACGCCGGGGGTCAGCCGCGCGTCGGCATTCAACAATAGCCCGAACCCGGTCGTCACCGCCGCGAAGCCGGCATTGGCGCCACGACCGAAGCCCAGGTTGCGGGGGGTACGGATGACCTGCGCGCCCGCAGCCTCCGCCAGGCCGGCGGTGTTATCCGTAGATGCATTATCCACCACCACCACCGGGACGCCGGCGGGGATGGACGCCAGGCACGCCGGCAAGATGGACGCCGAATTGAAGGCCACCACCACGATGGCGACCCTCAACGCCGGGCGCTCAGGCGCGCGGAGGGGCAATGTCCGCCAGCGCCGCGAGGAAAGCGTCCGACGCCGCCCCCTCTTCCATCGGTACGTCGAAGTTGGTCTTGGCCGCAGCGGCGCCCACCTCGGTCAGACCACCCGACCAGAACGGTTCGGCCCCACCCTTCGGAACCGAATACTGCAACATCGCGATCCCGCCGCGGCCACTGTAGGAGATGTAGGGGCACCGACTGAACTTGCCGGAACGCACACCGCCGCCGACCTTCGGCTCGCCATTCGGCGACAGCAGCCGGTGCGGCGCCCTGACCCCCTGCGCCGCCGCCGTGTCGGCCGAGAGGTCGAACCGGGCCAGCGCCTCGCCCGCCACGACTTTGAGGCGGGCCACTGCGGCGCTCATCGCCGCGTCCGGCGCGCGGGCGCTGCCGCTGACCCGGCGGCCCGACAGCGCGGCTTGCGCCGCCTGCCGGAATGCTGCCGCGCCTGGGTGCTTCTTCGTATCCGCGCGGCTGAGAATCGTGTCCGCATTCGCGATCATCGACTTGAGTTCGGCCACGCTCTTGCCGGCAAGGGAGTTGCTCAAGACATATTCACCATGATCGTCTTCTTCTGGGTGAAGTGCTCCAGCATGGCTTCCAGGCTGGCTTCCTTGCCCAGGCCGGAGCTCTTCACGCCGCCATAAGAGAGGTTGGCCTGCACCACCAGGTTCTGGTTGATCTGCACCAACCCAGCCTCCAGCCGATGCGCCAGGTCAAGCCCGACTTTGAGGTTGTTGGTCCAGAGCGATGCGGCCAGGCCGTATTCGCTGTCATTGGCTTCGGCCAGCACCGCCTCCGCGTCGTCGAAGGGCTGTACCACCGTGACCGGCCCGAAGATTTCCTCCCGCACCAGGCGCGAATCCGCGCCCAGCCCGATGAAGATGACGGGGCGCATGAACAGGCCCTTCTTCAGTGCCGGATCGCTGGGCATCGCACTGCATTCCAGCGCCGTGGCGCCCTGCGTCGCCTTGCCCTCGACCACGAAGGCCTGGACCTTGTCGAATTGGCCCTGGCTGATGATGGTGCCGATGTCGGTCTTCTCGTCCAGCGGGTCGCCCATCACCATCTTATCCACGGCCTGTTTCATCTCGCTGACGAAGGCGTCGAAGATCGGGCGTTCGACGTAGATTCGACTGGCCGCCGTGCAGCTCTGCCCCTGCCGGGTGAAGCGCATCGAGGTCAGCGCGCCGGCCACCGTCTTGGCGAAGTCGCAATCGGCGAAGACGATCATCGGCGACTTGCCGCCCAACTCCAGCGTCGCTGGGATCAGCTTCTCGGCCGCGGCCTTGGCGACGATCTTGCCGGTCTCGACCGAGCCGGTGAATGTCACTTTCCGCACCAGCGGGTGGGCCACCAGCGGGGCGCCGCATTCCGGCCCCTGGCCGCTCAGCATGTTGAAGCAGCCCGCCGGCAGGATGCGGCCGAGCAGTTCGCAGATGCGCAGCACGGTCAGCGGCGCCTCCTCGGCGCTCTTCACCACCACCGTGTTGCCGGCCACCAAAGCGGGGGCGATCTTCAGCGCCATCAGCAGCAGCGGCACGTTCCACGGGATGATGGCGCCGACGACGCCAAGCGGCTGGCGCACGGTCACGCTCAGCACGTCCGGGGCGAAGGGCACGCTTTCGCCCTTCAATTCGCCGCCCAGCCCGCCGAAGAACTCGAAGATGTCGGCCACCACGCCGGCCTCGACGCGGCTTTCGGTGCGCAGCGCCTTGCCGGTTTCCAGCGCGATAAGTCGCGCCAGTTCGTCCTGATGCGCGCGGATGAGCGCGGCGCATTGATGGACCAGGGCGCCGCGCTTGCGGGCCGGCACCTTTGCCCAGGCCTTTTGCGCCCGGTCCGCATCCTGCACCGCCGCGTCCACATCGGCCGCGTCGCCCTCGGCGGCGCGGGCGACCTCGATTCCGGTGGCGGGATTCACCACGGCGAAGGTCTTGCCGGACTGCGCGGGCACGAACCGCCCACCGATGAAATGCACGCCGGAGAGTGCGGTGGCGAGCGCGAAGGGGTCGGCGCTGGGCGCTTCGGGCGTACGGGCGGGGGTATCGAGCATGGGATTTCTCCAGGACTGGCGTTGCCGCCGAAGATGCCTTCCCGCCGCGGCAGCGGCAACCTGCCCGCCGCGGCAGCGGCAACCTGCCCGTCGCGGCAGCGGCAAGCTGCCCGTCGCGGCAGCGGCAATTGTCGGCGCGGTGGCGGCGCCGACCGGCCATCGCCGCGGCGGTGACCGGGTCTCCCTCCTGCTGGCAACCTTCCCATTACAGCCGCGTTTTCCCCGGCAGACCCTGGAAAGGAATCCCCATGCCCGACGCCATGAACGACGACCAGCGCCGCGAGAAGGTGCGTGAGATGGTGAAGGACATCGCGATCTGCATGTTCACCACCACCGACGCGGCCGGCACCATGCATGCGCGCCCGATGGCGCCGATGGCCGACCCGACGCCCGATGACGACACCATCTGGTTCTTCACCAAGGCCAACACGCCGAAGACCGAGGAGAT
>CAXTJY010000142.1:7953-8575 GCA_964244395.1 uncultured Rhodovarius sp. | reverse complement strand
CGCGCGACCACTTCGCCGCGTTGCTGCGGGCGGCCACGGCGCGCGGCGTGGCGGTCTGCCTGATCGAGCATAACCTCGACGTAGTGATGGCGCTGGCGGACCGCATCGCTTTCCTCGACCGTGGCCAGGTGCTGGCCGAGGGCGAGCCGCAATCCATCCTGAAGGACCCGAAGCTGGCGGCGATCTATTTCGGGGAGCGGGCGTGAGCGCCGCGCTGGAAGCCCGTGGCCTGTCCGCCGGCTATGGCGGGCGCGAGGTGCTGAGTGGGCTCGACTTCACCCTGCACGAGGGCGAGGCGCTCTGTCTCATCGGCCATAACGGCGCCGGTAAATCGACCTTGCTGCGCTGCCTGTTCGGCATGCACCGGCCGAGCGCCGGCGGCGTTTCGGTTTTCGGCCGGCAGCTGCCGCGGCACGATCCCGCCAGCTGCGGCGCGGCCGGGGTGGCGCTGGTGCCGGAAGGCCGCGGTGTCTTCCCCGACCTGACCTGCGAGGAGATTTTCGGGCTCGCTTTGTGGTCCGCCGGCGTGCCGAAGCCCGAAGGGCTGCGCCGGGTGGACGAGGTGCTGGAATTGCTGCCGCGCATCCGTGAATTTCGCACCCGCCGCGCCGGCACCCTGTCC
>CAXTJY010000142.1:3176-7943 GCA_964244395.1 uncultured Rhodovarius sp. | reverse complement strand
GCAGCAGCAGATGGTGTCGATCGCCCGTGCGCTGCTGACCCGCCCCAAAGTGCTGCTGCTGGACGAGCCTTCCATCGGCCTGGCGCCCAAACTGTTCCAGGATTTGCTGGAGCCGATCGCCGCCCTGGTGCGGGCGCGCGGCATGGCGATGCTGCTGGTTGAACAGAATGTGCGGGAGGCCTTCGCCGTCAGTGACCGGGTGCTGGTGATGCGCAGCGGGCGGTTCATCTTCGACGGGCGGCCGGCGGAGCTGTCGGACCATGCGCGGCTGATGGAGTTGTTCTGAATTGCCCTCTACCCCGCCCCCACCGCGAGCCAGCAGACCAGGCGAACATCCTCCCGCCCCGCCGGCGGCAAGGGCTCGGGCGTGATGTGGGGCTCCAGCCCGGTGTCGAGAATCCAGCCCACCAGCACGGCCGGGTCCCTCCCGCCCTCCGCACGGAAGAGCGACCGAAGCTGCGCCTCCTCTCGATGCGGCCAGGGGCTTTCCAGCACGTTCAGGGCGTGCGTGAAGCGCGCCTGGTCGATCCCCGGCGGTGGATGGGCGCGTAGGAAGGCGGCGACCTGGCGGTTCAGCAGCGCCAGCCGCGGCTGCAGCTGGGCCGGGTCCGACAGCGCGGCCCATTCCTGCAGAATGTCGTCCAGCGCGCGGTCCCACAGCCCGAATACCGTCTCCCGCAATCGCTCCGGCAGCAGCCGCGCTTCGGCTTCCTCGCAATCCGCCAGCCGCAGGCAGGTGCCCAGCTCGCGCACCACCGGTGCCGCCGCCGCCAGCCAACCGGGGGTGGTGGGAACGAAGCGCAAGAAGCTGCGCCGTTTCCCGCCGGCCAACGTCACCTCGGCGCAGAAGACCACGCCGGCGGGCCCGCCGCGGGCCATGCCGCTGCCGACGCGGCCGGGCAACCCCACCACCGCCGTGCGGTCTGCCGCCAGGGCGGCGCGCAGCCTGTGGCGGTACTCCTCACCGCTTTGCGCCGCGGCGGGGGTGCCGCCGCGCTCGTAGATGGAGCCGTCGCCGGCGGCCAGCTTTTCGATCTCGATCCGGGTCTCGGCGAAGACCTGCTCGCCGCCGTCGGCGCCATCCACCGGTGGTGTGTCCAGGCCGATGCTCTTCGCCGCGCGGGCCAGCTTGCGCAGGATGTTCTGTTCCAGCGTCAGCAGCCGGCCCAGGCCGTGGGCAGGAAAGATGCTGCGCAGGAATACGCGCGGGTGGCGGCTGCCGATGCGGTCGATGCGGCCATGCCGCTGCACCAGGCGCATCGGATTCCAGGGCAGTTCCAAGTTGATGATGTGCCGGGCCTGCTGAAGATTCACGCCCTCCGCCAGCACGTCGGTGGTGACGAGGATGTCGTACAGGTCCGCCTGGCCGGCTGGCGCCCCGGCGGTTTCCGGCGCGAAGCCATGGGTGGCCGCGACGCGCGGCGCCTCCTCATCCAGCCCGCCGCCGGCCACCGCCACCACGCGGCCGCGATACGCCGCGAGGCGGGGGTTCGACCCGATCGCCTGGCGCAGCGCGCCGCGCAGCCAGTCCACCGTGTCGGCGTAGCTGGAGAAGATGAGCACCTTGCGGTTGCGGCGCTCGTCGGCGTCGGTCGCGGCATCGGCGCGCGCCTGGGCGTCGATCTCTTCAAGCGCGCCCAGGATCGCGTACAGCTTGGGGTCACGGTGCCCGCCCGCCGCCAGCCTTCCGGCCAACGCGGCCAGGATGGCCTGGTCGCGCTCCACCGCCGCGCGCAGCGCCGGCAGGTCGAAGCCGGCCGCGTCCAGCACCTCGCCGCTGGCATCGAGGATGGCATCCATGGCGGCCTCATCGGCCGAGATCTCGCGCAGCAAGGCGGTCTCGATAAACTGGCCGCGGTGCAGCGCGGCCAGGAAGATGGCGTGCTCCCGCAACATCCGTTCCAGGCTGAGGCGGAAGGCGTGTGCCGAACTTTCGAACCGCTTCAGCAGACCGGAGCGCAGCAGGCCCGCCACCGTGCCCTTCTCCCCGGCCGGCCCGCTTTTGGGGAAGGCGCCAGGTGCGTAGCGCGCGAAGCTGAGCGCCCCCGGCCCGCCATCCGGGTCCAGCGCCGCGACCACCGCGTCGAACAGGCCCGGCGCCATCGCCTCGATGTCGAAGCGCAGCGTCAACGGAACGGCCTTGGGAAACAGGATGGTTTGCCGCACCCCATCCGGCCCGGCGATGCTGTCATTCGCGTAATAGGTCCGGATGAAGCGGCGGGTGCGCTTGACGGTGACGGCGTCGATCACCGGGTAGAGCAGGTCCGGGCTGAGGTCCGATGGGTCCTGCTGCGCCGCCTGGCGGAAACGTTCCTGAAAGTCCGGAATGCCCAGGGCCGCCAGCGCACCGTGCTGCCGCAGGAAGTAGCCCAGCAGATTGTAGAGGTCCCACAGGGAATTGTTGACCGGCGTTGCGGTCAGCAGCACCAGGCCGCGCGGCTTGCCGCTGAGCAGACGGCGCAGCAGCACGGCACGGTTCGAGGTGTCCCGGTTTCGGTAGTTGTGCGCTTCGTCCACCACCACGAGGCTGTAGTCGTCGAGGTCGAATTGCAGCACCTGGCGGGTGGCGACCCGGCCCCCTGGCTCCGCCAGCCGCTGTTCCCGCGCCAGGTCGTCGAAGGAGACGCACTCGATCCGGTTGGTGCTGGTGTATTGCAGCAGCCAGCGCTTCCAGGTGGTGTCGCGCAGTTGGGCTGGGCAGATCAGCAGCACGCGCTGGCGGGCCTCGGCGGCCTCGTTCATCAGGGCGCCGGCCATGAAGGTCTTGCCGAGCCCGACCTCGTCGGCGATCAGCACGCCGCCATATTCGCGCAGGATGCGGCGGGCGCGATTCAGGCCGTGTTCCTGATATCTCGCGAGGGAGATGTCGGCGCCGGCTTTGGGGGCTTCCGGCTCATTGTCCAGGTCGTCGCCGTAGAGTTGCCAGAGCATGCGCATGAAGATGAGCCAGGGTGGGAATTCGCGCTCCGGCTCCTCGAAAAGGGCGGCGAGGTCGTAGGGTTCCGCCTCGTCCCACAGCGCGTCGAACCAGGCGCGGGCCTGGGTGAAGGTGGCGGGATCGCCGGTGCCCAGATTCAGTTCAAGGTTGGTGGTGAGGCCGGCGCGGGTGAGGTTGCTGGAGCCGACGATCAGCTGCGGCGCGAAGCCGTCGATCAGCGTGGCCTTGGCATGCAGGTAGGCGCGCCCGTAGCGGCGGGTTTCCAGCCGGCCGGAGCGCAGCATGGCGGCCATGGCGGCGACCTGCCGCTGGGCTTCGGCGGTGAAGGGCTGCGCGTCGCGCATCAGGCGCATGCCGGCTTCCTGCGTCGCCAGCGCCTCGGCGAGTTCGCGGCGGGCGAAGGTTTTGGCCGGAGCGTCGCCGGGGTGGCGGAAGCGGCGCCAGGCTTCGGGCACGGGCTCGGTGCCGAGGAGGAGGCGGACATGCGGGGCCTGGGCAAGGTGGGCGGCGATCGCGCCAAAACCCTGCGGGCTGACGAAGGCGGTGGCGATGCAGACCTCGGCGAGGGTCGCCGGGGCCTCGGCGAGGCCGGGTGCGGCGCGGGCTGGGGCTTCGGGGATGGCGATGCGCAAAGCTTGCAGCAGGGTGTTGCCCTGCTGGTTGGTAATCAGCTTCACGCCAGGCGGGCCAGCAGGCCGGCCGTGCGTTCGGCGCGAGCGGCCCAGGCGGCGCGCTGTTCGGCGCTGGTCCATTCGTGGAAGGTCTCGAAGATGTGGCGAAGCTGGTCGGGCGAGAGGCCGTAGAGGCGGGCGATGGTGGCATCGAGTTCCTCGATCATGTCCTGCTTTTCTGCGGGATCGAGCGGGCCGTGGGCGACGCCGACGGCGGCTGCCCAAATGGCGAAGCGGTGGTCCGGGGCGGCGAGACGGCCGGCCAGGGCCACGGCGCGCTGCCAGTGGGGGTGGGTTCGAAGAGGGCGTGGGATCGGGAAAGGGTTAAGGATGAAGTAGGTCAGGCTGACCTCCACGAAGCGTCTTGCGTACCAATCAAGCGCGACTGAACTCAGGGCACCCAACAAAAACGCTTCGTCTTTTTCATCACCCGACGGCCATAGCAGGACCGGCGCTTTGTGGGTTAGGAACGCATGCGGGGGAATGAGCGCCGCCCTGATGGTCCGACTGTCCGTCGCGCGCGTCACATCTCTGAAGGCGATACGCGCTCGCTCACAGGATAGGGTTGAGCGTTCCCGAAGAGTTTCGGACCTGAACTCGCTGAACACCGAGTCGCCGCCGCGCAGACCGCTCCGCAGCCGCTTCGCGAACAGATGTTCCAGTACCGCCTCTGGCTTCGCCCAGGCATAATAGCTGCCGGCACCTCGATCATTCTGCCAGATGTCAAAGCTCTCACCCTTAAATACGGGCCACAGATCTCCAACGGCTCCCGGCTCGAACTGCATCAGGCCTTTGTCGGCGGTGGCGTGCAGCTCCGTATCCGGCCGCGCCCGCCAGCCGCCCGGCAGTTTCGCATCCAGCCGCGGCGACTTACGCATCTGGGCGAACACCAACGCGCTTTCCTCGCGCGGCAGCATCGGCAAGCTGGCCGAGGACGTCCAGCCCAGCACCGCTGCCGTGGCGAAGCGTTGCGGCGGCTTTCCCCGCTCCTTCTCCCACTGCGCCATCCCGGCATATGGCCCACGCAGCGCCACGCTTTCCGGGCCCGGCACGCCCCGCGCGACGGCCAGCAGGGCAATGGTGAATTGCGGATGCACCTCCTCGAACACCCAGCCGCCCTTGTTGGTCACCGTCACCACCTCGACCGACTCCGCACCG
>CAXTJY010000142.1:0-3166 GCA_964244395.1 uncultured Rhodovarius sp. | reverse complement strand
CGCCCCCTCCAGGCTGGCGGCGTTCAGGGCGTCGTCCTCGAACACCCAGCCGCCGCGGTTGGTGACCGTTACCACCTCGACGGCTTCCGCACCGCCGAACAGGGTGCGCCGCAGCGCCTCGGTGCCCAGCCCTGCCATCACGGAGCGGGGCAGAACGACGCCGATCCGGCCACCATGCTCCGCCGCCAGGTGCCAGAAGCGCCAGGCGAATGCCTTGTAGAGGTCGGGGTCGCCGGTCCCCATCCCGGCAAAAACTCCGCCGGCCAGAACGGTGCGCAACGCCTGGCTCGCCATCACCTCGGTGGCCAGTGCGGCCACCAGGTCGGGCCGCCCGGCGCGGATTGCCGGCATCGCTGCTTCGCGTTGCCGCGCCTCCAGCCCACGCAAGCCTGGGAAGTGACGGCCCCAGAAGGCATGCTCCTCGACCTTCACCTTTTCCCAGGGCGGGTTGCCGAGGATCAGGTCGAAGCCCGGTCGGGCGCTCAGGAAAACCTCGGGAAACGCGACCGGAAAATGCAGTGCATCGAGCGGCGCCAGCAGCACCCGCGCTCGCGCCAGAAGCGGGTCATCCAGCACGCCTGCTTCAAGTTCGCCCCAGGCTTCGAACCGGTAAGGAACCCTCGTGGGCCATATCCGGTTGGCCACGATGAGGTCGCACAATGCCCGCGTTTTCTGCAGCGCCGCATCGGCGGCGCGCATCGCCTCGCGCGCCTCCCGCACATCCGCCGGCGTCACGTCCGCCAGCCGGGCCCGTCTTGCGAGATGTATCGTGGCGGCGCCCAGCAATGTCTGCGCATCCGCAGTGTAGAGCGGCATGTTGGCTTCGTCGAAACGGGCGCCGATCTGCGCCACCGTCGCCACCCCCACCAGAGCATTCCCGTGCCGCAGCCGCCCCTCCAGCATCGCCAGCGGCAGCCCCGGCACGAAGCCGTGAATCCAGATCGACAGCCGCGCCAGATCCACAGCCAGCGGGTTGAGGTCCACGCCGTAGATGCATCGCATGGCGATCAGCCGCCGTAGCAATTGCGCCTCGGCGATCGGTATCGCCTCCGCCATGGTGCCAAGCGCGCCGGTTGCCGCTTGGCGCAGCGTCTCCAACTCGCGCTTCACCCCCGGCAGCGGGCGTTCCAGCAGCATCGCGGCAAACGCCTGCTCCACCCGGTCCATCGCCGCAACCAGGAAATGTCCGCTGCCCATGGCAATGTCGGCAATGCGGAAATCGAAGAAGGCGGCGGCGGCATCCACGTCATCGCTCAGCGCCGCGATCCGTCCGGCATGCGCGGCCAATGCCGGCGACAGCGCGGCATCCAGCAGGTGATCCACCGCGAAGGCCGGCGTGTAGTAGCTGCCCGAGCTCTTCCTGATGCCGGAGCGGTTGTGCAGGTAGACCTGGCCCGCCGTCACCGCCACCGCCTCACCCAACCTCGCCGGCACGTACACATCCGCCTTGCCCTGCCGGCGCACCGCCAGGTCGGTCTCCGCCAGCGCCAGCTCGGACTCCAGCAGCCCCTCATAGATGGTGCCGAACTCGCGCACCCGCAGGCTGCGGAAGTCCACCAGCCCGCCAGGGCTGGCCAGGTCGGGCGGCGGTTCGATGAGGAGGGCGCGCAGGGCGGGGGCGAAGACCTCGTCGGGCAGCGAGATGGCCGCCAGCGCAGCGCCGGTGGGCGAGACCTCCGGGTCGGTGTCGAACAGCCCGCCGCCATATTGCGGCAGCCCCCAATCCGCCCGGCCATCGCGAATGCCGTCGAAGAGCCGGTTCACCTCCCGCCACAGCTCTGCGCCCTGGCGCGGCGGCGTGGCGCGCTCCAGCGCCGCTTTCGCCCACCCCTTCAACGCCGCCCGCCGGTACGCGGCATTGCCCATCGGCAGGAATTCGCGATCCTCGGCGTAGGCGATGAACAGCAGGCGGAACAACGTGGTCAGCGCCATCGCATAGGTTTGCCGCAGGGCCTCCGGCCCCGGCTTCTCGATGCCGCGGGCCCGGGCGATCCCGGTGGCCAATCCAGGCACCACCTGGTCGTAGATCCGCTCCCGCAGCCGCGTCGCCAAGTCGGCGGCGAACTTCTGGCTATCGGCCAGCAGCCGTTCCAGGCTGCCACCCTCCGCCAGCGCCTCGGCTGAGAAGGTCAGCCACAGCAGGGCCATCTGGTCCTGCCGCACCAGGTCGGTCCGCGCTTCCAGAAATGTGTCGGTCCGCCCGCGCCGGCCCACGCCCATGCCGAGTGCGCGCGGGTAAAGCCGCACCCGGTCCGCCTGCACCGTCACCACCCAGGGCAGGTTTTCCGTGTCGGCCTCGGCCAAAGCGTGCGCGATGGGCGCGGCGCCGTGGAAGCGGTTGCTGCCGGCCTCCTCCAGCTCGTCGCGGTTCAGCAGGATGGCGATGGCGCGTTTCTGGCCGGCCACCCGCAGGATGTCGGTGTTCGAATTCTTCCGCTCGATCTCGAAGCCAAGCCGGCGCAGCAATTCCCTGTCGCGCTCGCCGGCCGCGTGCGCGCCTCGCCCGGCGGCCTTCGTGCGATCGGGGAAGGACTCGGCGAACCGCCGCATCACATGGTCGGTCAGCAGGCCCTCGTTGCGGAAGCCGGGCAGGCCGGTATCCGTGATGCTGGCCGGCAGCGCGTCCTTCAAGTAGCGCAGTGCGGCGTTGCGGTCCGGCTCCTCCAGCGCGCGGGCGCACAGGCGGCGCGCCTCATGCGCATCCATTTCAAAGATCGCCGGCTCCTCGCCAGCCGGGCCGCAGATCGAGGCGCGGCCGCCGTGCAGCGCCACCACCAGCAGGGGTACACCCCGGCCGCCAAAGCGGTCCTTCCAAAGCTTGCGCAGCAGGGTGCGGCCCGGCTGGGCGGGCGCCTCCACCAGCAGCACTTCCAGGCCCAGCTGCTGCCCCGCGGCGATCAGACAGCGGCGGACGGAATATCCAGCCGGCGCGGGCATCCGCGGCGTCACCGTCGGGATGTGATCAGGCAGGAAGTCGTCGGCGTCGGTCAGCGGGTCGGGCACGGCGGCAAGAATGCCTGCCGCACGCCCCGTCACAAGTCACGCCAACGCACGCTCCATCGCCGGCCCCGCCACGCCAGCCACCTCGCGGATGATCTTCCGTCGCACCGCGTAGGACAATAATTGCACAATGATCTAGTATAATGGTCTTTGGTACCTCTGGTCA
>CAXTJY010000141.1:1807-8588 GCA_964244395.1 uncultured Rhodovarius sp. | reverse complement strand
ACGCCGGCCGAGGTGGTGAACCGGCTCTCGAATTCTTTGCAGAAGGCGCTGGCGGTGCCGGCGCTGGTCAGCCGCTTCGCCGATCTCGGCACCGCGCCGGTGCCGGCGGAGCAGGCGACGCCCGCCTATCACCGGCAGTTCTGGACTGCCGACATCGCGCGCTGGCGGCCGGTGATCCAAGCGGCCGCGGCCTACGCCGACTGAAGCGTCGCTCAGCGCGGCGTCGGCTCCATGCGCACCAGGGTGGCCTGCATCCGGCCCCACCAGCGGCTGGCCAATTCGATCCGGAAGGGCACAGGCGGCGCGTTCTCGGCCACTCGGCCGATCCAGGCCGTGGTCTGCACCGGCTCGCGCGCCCGCGTCTGATCCTGGTCTGCGCGCAGGCCGCCCAGCAGGCGGGTCTCCAGCACGCAACGCAGAGCCTGGCCTTGCAGCCCGGCGCCCGCGCCATTCGGCACCGGCTCGATCCCGGCGGTCCGCACCGTGACCTGGGTTAGCCGGCGGGCGTCGAACAGACGGGTGCGCGATTCGCAACGTCCCGTCTCCGCCACCACGCGCGACAGCTGGGCAATGCCGGTCAGCGCATCCACGGTGCCCGACAGCAGGTTGGGGGCCACATCTTCCCGCGTCTCCGCCGCATTGGTCGGCTCCAGCACAGCGATCACCGGCTGGCCATCCGGCCGCCAATCCATGGCAACGACGCGCGGCTCGCCCCGGAATGTGCCGTTGGCCCGATAACGTCGGGGGCGCGCCTGGTCGCCCTGCCACATCCCTTCGACCACGGTGAGCTGGTTGCTGCTGGCGAACAGACCGACCAGGCCGCGGCTGCGGGTCTGCACTTCGACGCGGTAGTTCGGCCCGTCCACGTCGAAGATGAAAACCGCTTCCAGCGCGCGAAGCCCAGCGGCGTGCAATTCGTAAGTGGCGGTCCAGCTGCTGGCGTGAGCCGGCAAGGCAGCCAACAAAGCGAGGCAGGCGAGGATGATGCGCATGCACTTCATGTCAGTCTGCCCGGGTGCGGTTCAAGGCCTTGGCCGCCTGCTCAAGAACTGGGGGCTAAGGATCGGTGTGCGATCTTCGTGCAGGACTGAGGACGTGTCGAAGAGAGAATGGCGCCTCATCCGCGGCGGGAATCGCAACGCGGAGGCGGCACCCAGCCGACCCGTCCGAGCCCGCCGGCGGGTTGACACGAAGCGGCGCGGCCCGCATATCGCGCGCCTTGGTTAGGGCGCGTAGCTCAGCGGTAGAGCATTCGCTTCACACGCGAAGGGTCACAGGTTCAATCCCTGTCGCGCCCACCATTTGGACCCCTGGCTCAGTTGGCAAGATGTCGTCGTCCCTGCCAGGCTGATGTCTTCAAAGCGGCGGCGGGAAGTCCGCCGCAGCCCACGAACCGACTCTTATGCGGCTGCGCTTTCCGACCGTCGCGCATTCTTCTTCCGCTCATTCGGGTCGAGATACCGCTTACGCAGGCGCACCGCGCTCGGCGTAACCTCCACCAGCTCGTCTTCCTCGATGTAGGCGATGGCCTGCTCCAGGCTCATCCGCCGCGGCGGGATCAGCAGCAGCGCCTCATCCTTGCCAGCGGCGCGGATGTTGGTGAGCTTCTTTTCCTTGATCGGGTTCACGTCGAGGTCGTTCTCGCGGCTGTTCTCGCCCAGGATCAGGCCCTCATAGACCTTGTCGCCCGGGTTCACGAACAGCGTGCCGCGCTCCTGCAACGCGAACAGCGCGTACTGCACCGCCTCGCCGTCGGAATTGGAGATCAGACTGCCCTTCACCCGGCCCTCGATGCTGCCGGCCCAGGGCTTATAGCCGTCGAACAGCCGGTTCATGATGCCGGTGCCGCGCGTGTCGGTCAGGAATTCGCCGTGGTAGCCGATCAGGCCGCGGCTCGGCATGGTGAAGGTGATGCGCACCTTGCCGCCGCCGGAGGGCCGCATGTCCTGCATCTGCGCCTTGCGGATGGACAGCTTCTCCACCACCACGCCGGTATAGGCCTCGTCCACATCGACCAGCACTTCCTCGAAAGGCTCCTCGCGGTCGCCGGTTTCCGGGTTTTCCTGGGTCAGCACACGGGGGCGGCCGATGGTCAGTTCGAAGCCCTCGCGACGCATCTGTTCGATCAGCACGCCGAGCTGCAATTCGCCGCGGCCAGCGACCTCGAAGGCGTCGGTCTCGCTCGAGACGCTGACGCGGATGGCGACGTTGCCCTCGGCCTCCTTCAACAGCCGATCACGGATCTGGCGCGAGGTGACCTTCTTGCCCTCGCGGCCGCCCAGCGGCCCGTCATTGACGCGGAAGGTCATCGCCAGCGTGGGCGGATCGACCGGCACCGAAACCAGTGGCGCCATGATGGAGGGCTCGCAGATGGTATCGGGGATGGTGGCGTCGGCCAGGCCGGCGATGGCGATGAAGTCGCCCGCCTGGACGCTCTCCACCGGCACCCGCTCCAGGCCGCGGAAGGTCAGCAGCTTGGTCAGGCGGCCAGTCTCGATCTGCGTGCCGTCCGGCCGCAGCACCTTCACCGGCATGTTCAGACGCGCCACGCCCTGCTCGACCCGGCCGGTCAGGATGCGGCCGAGGAAGTTGTCGTTTTCCAGGATGGCGGCGTTCATCGCAAAAGGCAGCGTCGCGTCCAGCCCCGGCTCCGGCACATGGCTCAGGATCAGGTTGAAGAGCGCCGAGAGGTCTTTGCGCGGGCCGTCGATCTCGACATCCGCCCAGCCCTGCCGACCCGAAGCATACAGCATGGGAAAGTCGAGCTGCTCGTCGGTGGCGTCCAGCGCCGCGAACAGGTCGAACACCTCGTTGTGCACCTCGTCGTGCCGGGCGTCCTGGCGGTCGATCTTGTTGACGATGACGATGGGCTTGATGCCGCGCGCCAGCGCCTTGCCGAGCACAAACTTGGTCTGCGGCAGCACGCCCTCGGCGGCATCGACCAGCAGGATGGCGCCATCCACCATGGAAAGGATGCGCTCGACCTCGCCGCCGAAATCGGCGTGGCCGGGGGTGTCGACGATGTTGAGCTTCACGCCCAGCCATTCGACGGCAGTGCACTTGGCCAGGATGGTGATACCGCGCTCACGCTCCAGGTCGTTGCGGTCCATGGCACGCTCGGCGACGGCCTGGTTCTCGCGGAAGGTGCCGGCCTGCTTGAGCAGCTGGTCGAGCAAGGTGGTCTTGCCGTGGTCGACGTGCGCGATGATGGCAAGGTTACGCATGGAGGTCATAGAAGTACGGGCCTTTGGGCAATGGTGGCCCGCCATGACAAACGCCCGGGCCGCATGGCGAACCGGGGTTGAGACGACTGGCCTTGGGGCTTGTTGCACCGCACATAGGCGGGCGGGACGGGAAAGGCCAGAGGAAAAGCGCCGGCGCGCGCCGATAGGCCGCGGCGATAGGGACGATAGCTTGTAGGGTTTGGACGACCCAGGCCGGCCATGGCAACTCAAGACCGTCACTCGGAGAACATCGATGCGACCCTTTCTGTTGCTCGCCGCCGGCCTGGGAATCGCCACTGCCGCCCCCCCACCGGCCCAGGCGCAGCCTGGGTTCACCCCCTGCGATGGTCGGGTCGCCGCCATTGATTGGAGCAGACATCCCCGGCCCGCCCACTCCACGTTCAGATGGCGCGCCACGCTGGTAGCGCCTTCTGCAGTGCGGGTGCAGGTGCATTTAAACATGCGGTTTGTCTCGCTAGACGCGGGCGTGCTCAGACCGCTGCACCTGCGGGCCGGCGTGCCGCTCACCCTCTGGGTGGCCGAGAGCATTGAGCCCTTGGTGACCTCGACAGTGGCCAGAGCGACCACGCTGACCTGCGCGGCTGCGGCCGGCTGACCCAGTCGGCGGTTCCAGCCG
Organism: uncultured Rhodovarius sp.; assembly: GCA_964244395.1. Lineage (GTDB taxonomy): Bacteria > Pseudomonadota > Alphaproteobacteria > Acetobacterales > Acetobacteraceae > Rhodovarius. The sequence continues at coordinate 4,727 of CAXTJY010000141.1, read as the reverse complement.
GCGGGGTTATGGCCGATGGTGCGGCGTGATCCGCACCAACACCGCGCTCTTCGGCATTGCGCTCCAGCTCTTCGCCCTGGTGCTCTTCGTTTGCATGGACACGGTGTTCAAGCTGATGACGACGCACCTGCCGGTGGCGCAGCTGGCCTGGGCGCGGTTCTTCTTCTCGGCGATCACCGTATGGATGTTCTTCTGGGTGACGACCAAGGGACGGCCGCCGTGGCGGTCGCGCGCACCGTTCCTGCAAGCCGGCCGGTCGCTGACCCTGGCCGGCTGCACCACCTTTTTCGCCTCATCCCTGGTTTTCCTGCCGCTGGCCGACGCTACGGCGGTGAACTTCGCCGCACCCCTGCTCAGCGTGGCCGCGGCGGCTGTGTTCCTGAAGGAGGTGGTGGGGCCGCGCCGCTGGCTGGGCGTCGGGCTGGGGCTGCTGGGGGTACTGCTGGCGGTGCGGCCCTCCTTCATCACCGGCGGAGCGCCGCCGCACCCGGCCTACCTGCTGCCGCTTGGGTCGGCCACGCTGTTCGCGCTCTACGCCATCCTCACCCGCAAGCTGGCGGGGCGGGACGACCCCCGCACCACCATCCTCTACACCGGCGTGGCGGCGACCGCCGTCTTCACCCTCGCCTTGCCCTTCGTCTGGACCTGGCCGACGGCGCTGGAGTGGCTGGCGCTGGTGTCGCTGGGGGTGATCGGCGGCGCCAGCCACGGGCTGCTGGTGCTGGCTTATGCCCGGGCGCCGGTCTCACTGCTGGCGCCGCTGTCCTACTCGCAGCTGGTCTGGGCCGGCATCGCAGGCTGGCTCGTATTCGATCAGTTGCCGGACCGCTGGACGCTGCTGGGCGCAGCGGTGATTTTCGCTGGCGGGCTGCTGGCGGTGATTCCCGCCCGCCATGCGAAACCCAACCCGGGCTGACACGCTTTGGCAACATGCCTGAAATGATCTGGACACGGACCCATGCCGGGTCTAACCCAGCGAACCAGGCGCCGGGATAAGGAACACGCCCATTTCCATCGGTTTGAGCCAGAGCGACCGCGATCATCCGCGGGCCGCGCTCGATGCCGCCTCGGTGCGGGAGGCCTATAAGCGTTGGGCGGGGGTGTACGACATCGTCTTCGGCGGCGTGTCCGCCTTTGGCCGGCGCCGCGCGGTGGAGGCGGTGAACCTGCTGCCCGGACCGCGGGTGCTGGAAGTCGGCGTCGGCACCGGCCTGGCCCTGCCGCTGTATCGCCCGGGGCTGGACGTGGTGGGCATCGATCTGTCCCGCGAAATGCTGCTGAAGGCACAGGAAAAGGTCACTGAGCAGAGCCTGAGCCAGGTGCACGGCCTTCTGGAGATGGACGCCGAGAACATGGCGTTCGCCAGCGGAAGCTTCGACATCGCGGTGGCAATGTTCACCGCATCGGTGGTGCCGGACGCAAAAAAGCTGTTCGCCGAGATGTCCCGCGTGGTGCGCCCTGGCGGGCACCTGCTCTTCGTGAACCACTTCGCGGCCGAGGGCGGGTTCCGCTGGTGGCTAGAGCGGACCATGGCCCCGCTATCGCGAATCCTGGGCTGGCACCCCGATTTCATGCTGGACGATCTGCTGGACCCCGCGGTGACGCGGGTGGAAAGCCGCGAGACCTGCCCACCGGTGGGGTTGTTCACGCTTGTGAAGGTGCGCAACGGGGTTTGAGGGGTAGTCGTCAGCCCCGCCATCAGACGCGCCACCGCCCCGCCATGGCCGCGATCGCGACCATCAGGCCTGACAGCACGCCGATCATGCCCGCCGCATTCACCGCATGGGCGCTGCCCAGCGCCGCCGGCAAAGGCCCCGCCAGCACGTAGCCCAGCGCCGCCACACCCGCCCCCAGCGCCGCGCCCCCCAGCAATTGCGGCGTGTAGCGGTGCGTGATCAGCCGCATCGCCGCCGCCGGCGCCACCAGCAAAGCCACGACCAGGATGCTTCCCACCGCCTCGAACGCCGCAACCGCGGCGGCGGCCAGCATCAGGTTGAGCGCGACATCGAGCGCCCGCACCGGCAGGCCCAGGCTTAGCGCATAGGCAGCGTCGAAGCACAGCAGCTTGAGCGGCCGCCACAGCGCGGCCACTGCCAGCGCGATGGCCGCGCCCACCCCCGCCAGCAGGAAGACAGCCGGCGGCAGGGCCGCCAGCGCCGCCGGGTCGGTCAGGGAGGCCGCGCCCATCGCCTGCGGCCACAGCAGGGTCTCCATCTGGCCGAACAGCACACAATCGACATCGAGATCGACCCGACGGGCGCCGGTGACTTCCAGCAATACCAGCCCGGCGGCAAAGAAGCTGGTGAAAACGATGCCAGTGGCCGCACCGCCTTCCAGCCGCGCCACCCGGCGCAGATGGGTGATGAGCCAGGCCGCCAGCAGCGCCGCGGCGCCTGCGCCCAACAGCATGGGCAAACCGGCCCGCGCGCCGGTGACGGCGAAGCCGAGCACGATGCCGGGCAGCACGGCGTGGGTGATGGCGTCGCCCAGCAGCGCCTCGCGCCGCAGCACCAGGAAGCTGCCGAGCAGCCCACAAGTGGCGCCGGCGAGAATGGCGCAGAGCAGGGGTGCGAAATCCAGCTGGAGGAAGCCGATCATCGAGCTTCCCCGCGCCGGAGCCACGGCACGCCGCGGTGGGCGGAACCAGCGACCGACCGACACCGCGACGCTGCGAGGGGCAGCGCACCGCGCAAGCCGGGATCGCCTGCCATCATGCCCGCCGCACCAACAAGGCAGCCACGAAGAATGCCATGCCCACCAGCACCACCGCGGCGCCGGTCGGCCAGCCCTGATGCCCTGCTGAGATCAGAGCCCCCAGCACGCCGGCCAGCCCACCCACCGCGCAGCTCGCCGCCAGCATGCCGGGCAGGCGGTGATTGAGCATGCGCGCGGTCGCCGCCGGGAGCACCAGCAGGGCGAC
>CAXTJY010000141.1:0-1797 GCA_964244395.1 uncultured Rhodovarius sp. | reverse complement strand
GACCAGCACCAGCCCCACCGTCGGCAGGCCGGCGATGCAGACCAGCAGGATAAGGCCCATCAGCGCCGTATCGGTGCGGCGGATGTTCAGGCCTTGCAACGCGGCGAACTCGGCGTCGAAGCACAGCGCCCGCAGTCGGGGGAACAAGGCGATGGTGGCCGCCACGCTGACCAGCGCCAGGGCACCGGCGGCCCAGGCATCGTCAGCCCGCATGGTCGCCGCCTGACCAAGGATGAAATGCGCCAGGCCGGATTGCGCGCCGGCGGGCATCGCCTGCACCACCGACAGCCCAACCACGCCCAGCGCGTAGAAGCTGGCCAGCACCACGCCGATCGCGGCGTCCTGCCGGATGCGCCCGGTGCCGGCCAGCGCCTGCACCGCCCACAGCCCCAGCGCACCAGCCACCGCCCCGCCGATCAACAGCGGCGGCAGCGCCCGCGGGTCGGTGCCGAAATACGCCGCGATCAGCGCCGCGCCGACCACGCCGGGCAGCGCGGCATGGCCCATGGCATCGGCCAGCAGCGCCCGGCCGCGCAGCAGCGCGAAGCAGCCCACTGCGCCCGCCGCCACCCCGAGCGCGGCGCAGCCCAGCACCACCACCAGGGTGTTGTGGCTGATCATGTCGCGCGATCCGGTCTGGCGCGGCGCCGGCGCTGCGCCAACGTGTTGAAACCGGTCACGCCGCCAGGCCCGGGCCGTAGGTGTCCACGATCATCGCCGGGGTGAACACTTCGGCCACGGTGCCCGCCGCGATGACGCGGCCGTTCAGCATCAGCGCGTGCTCGAAGATATGCGGCACCGAGGCGAGGTCGTGATGCACCGCGACCACGCTCTTACCCCCCTCGACCAACTTCTGCAGTACCCGGATGATCTCCCGCTCGGTGGCTGCATCCACTGCGGCCAGCGGTTCGTCCATCAGCAGCAGGTCGGCCTCTTGCGCCAGGCAGCGGGCGAGGAACACGCGCTGCTGCTGGCCGCCAGAAAGCTGGCCTATCGGCCGGTCCGCCAGCGCGCTCAGCCCGACCTCGGCCAGGGCGGCGCGGGCGGCGTCGCGCTCGCGCCGGGGCAGGGGGCCCCACCATCGGGTGCGCGGGGTGCGCGCCATGGCGACGACGTCGAGCGCCGAGGCCGGAAAATCCCAATCGACGCTGGCGCGCTGCGGCAGATAGCCGACCCGGGCGCGCGCGGCGTCCAGCGTGGTGCCGAAAAAACGGGCCTCGCCCTCATGCGGAATCAACCCCAGCGCCGCCTTCAGCAAGGTGGATTTGCCGGCGCCGTTCGGGCCGATGATGGCGGTCAGCCCCGCCGGCACGTCCCAGCTGACATCCAACAGCGCCGGCCGCTCGCCGTAGAAGACGGACAGGTTGCGGATGGAAAGCGGCGTCACGCGCCCAGCCGGCCGTTCATGCCCCGGGCCGGCGCCTCGCCGCCCAGGGCGCGGGCGATGGTGGTGATGTTGTGGTCCAGCATGCCTTCGAGCGTACCCTCGTAGCTGCCCGCCGGCCCCATCGAATCGGAGAAGAGGTTGCCGCCCAGCCGCACCGCGTGGCCCCTGGCGGCGGCACCCTCGATGAGCGCACGCACCGCGCGGTCCGGCACCGAGGTCTCGGCGAAGACTGCGGGGATGCGGCGTTCGACCAACAGGGTCACGAGGGCCTCGATGCGGATCAGCGTCGCCTCCGCCTCGGTGGACAGGCCCTGGATGCTGTCCACCGTGAGGCCGTGGCGGCGGGCAAAATAGCCGAAGGCGTCGTGCGCGGTCACCAGCACACGGCGGGCCGCCGGAATCGGCGTCAG
>CAXTJY010000140.1:3138-8594 GCA_964244395.1 uncultured Rhodovarius sp. | reverse complement strand
CCGCCGCCACGCAGTCGGCGCTGGCCTTGGCGGCGGACGCCGCGGTGGGTGGCGCCGCGTCCAGCGAATCGAGCAGGCAGCGGTCATACACCGTCATCTCGAACTGCGTGGAACAGCCGAAGGAGGAGCGGTCGGCCCGCGCCGCGGTCAGCACCACCCGGTTGGGCCGCGCCATCGGCGCCTGGGCGAAATTGCCGCTGAAGCAGCCGGAGGCGACGACGAAGGTGGGCGCCCGGCCGCAGCCCTGGTTCAAAGCCGCATCCAGGTTCGCCGGATTGATGAAGCTGCCCTCGGCCGCCAGCGCCAGGCCGCGCTGCGGCGCGCCATGCATCGTGAGGAAGACCAGGCAAGCCTCCCCCGCCGCGGGGCGCAGTGCCGCGATGGCGCCCAGCACATTGCCTTGCAAGGCGGGTTCGGCACCCGCCGCCACACGGTCGCGCCGGGCGGAGAAGGTACGGATCGTGGCCACCCGGCCGCCGGCGCGCAGCCGGTCGCGCATCTGGTCCACCGCGCGGTCCCACACCTCCAGGCTGGGGTCGCCGGCGACTAGCACGGCGTGCCAGCGCGGCGCGGCCGTAACTTCGGCGGCGGCGACCGGCGCCACCGGCTGGGCACAGCCGGCGACGAGAAGGAGGGTGAGGAGCAGGGCGCCGCGCATCTGTTCAATCCAGCCTGAAGTTGTTGGAACGCACGACGCAGCCCCACGTGGCGCGCCGGGTCCCGCCATTTGGCGAGCGGGGAGTTTTCTTTAAACCATCCTGCACCGGTCTCAGTACTCCGCAAACATCCTGGCAATCTCCGCCCCGTCCCTCGTGCGCGTCAGCGCCAGCATCAGCAGGATGCGCGCCTTTTGCGCCGTCAGGTTGTCGGCGTCGATGAAGCCCAGTTCCCGTTTGCGCGAGGTGCCGAAGACGCGGCCAGAACCGGCCCTGGAGGCGACCACAACAACAACGCCCTGCCGCGCCACCCGGTCCAGCGCGTCCGCCTCGCCCGGGCTCATGAAGCCGGGCGCGAAGCCGGCGATGACGATCCCTTTCGCCCCCGCCGCTGCGAACGCCGCAGCCGCGGCGCCGTCGCCGCCGGCGTAGGAGACCATGACGTCCACCCGCGGCAGCTCCGCCACGCCCGCAAGCTCGAATTCGGTATCCGGCGCCGCCCGGCGCAGCGGCTTTCGGTACCAGGCGATGCGGTCGCCATCGCAGTGACCGAGCACGCCGAAATCGGGGCTACGGAAGGTTTGCATGCGGGATGTGCTGGTCTTGGTGACCTCACGCGCTGCGTTGATCTCGTCATTCAGCACCACCAGGGCGCCCAGGCCGCGGGCGGCCGGGTCGGCGGCGACGCGGATGCCGTTGGCCAGGTTCATCGGCGCATCGGTGGCCAGGCCGGATGACGGCCGCTGCGCGCCGACGACGACGACAGGCACCGGCAATTTGTGGGTCAGGCTGAGGAAGTAGGCGGTCTCCTCCAGCGTGGCGGTGCCGTGGCCGACCACGATGCCGGCGGCGTCCGGGTGCTCGGCCATCGAGGAATGGCAGAGCGCCAGGAGCTCCAGCCATTCGACGGGGCCCAGTGCCGTGCTGGCGACGTTGCGGAAACGGATGGGGATGACCTCCGCCTTCTCAAGCACCTGTGGCCAGTGCGCGATGATCTCGTCCGCCGCCATGAACCGGCCCTTCGTGGCGTAGTCCATGATGTCGAATGGCCCGCCGGTGCCCAGCGCGCTCATCGTGCCGCCGGTACCGATGAACAGCACCTTGGGTTTGGTCATGCGCGGGTCTCCTGCATCGGTGGGTGTTGCCTGCATCCTGGCGCGGTTCGGCCTGCGCGGCGATGGGGGCGGTCCGCCGGTGCGATGCGCGCAACCAACGGGTTGCTGCTTCGTTAGATTCGCAGCCCCGGAGAGGGGTCGAAGAACGCCAGAGAAAAGGACTTAACCATGAAGATGGCCCGCATTCTGTTGCTGGGCGGCCTGACGGCCGGCCTCAGCCTCCCCCTCGCCGTACATGCGCAGACCGCCCCCGGCGCCGCGCCCGCCGGCCCGCCGCCGGCCGCGTCCCTGACGCCGAGCGACGCCGTCGTCGTGCCACCCAGCGAGCTGGAGGCCGGCGCCAACAGCTATACCGAGGGCCAGGCGCGCAGCCGCATGGAGGCCAACGGCTTCAGCGGCATCACCGGCCTGACCAAGGACGATAATGGCTTCTGGCGCGCCACGGCGACGCATGGCGGTGCCAGCGGCGACGTGGCGATGGATTTCCGCGGCCGGATCGCGCATGGCGCCGGCGTGGCGACCATGGTGCCGCGCCCGGCGACCGCCGGCGGGGCCATTTCCGGGCGGCCCGCGGCCGACGGCACGCCAGGCAACCCGCCCGGCACGGCGGTGGGCCGTGCGGTGGACCGCGCAACCGGGCCGAACACTCCTGACGGCACCCCGGGCAACCCGCCCTCGACGGCGGTCGGCCGCGCGGTGGACCGGGCCCAGGGCCAGCCGTCGGCGCCGGACGGCACACCTGGCAACCCCCCGGGTACGGCGGCGGGCCGCGCCGTGGACCGCACGTTGGGCACCAATGCGACCGGCGCCAACCCCGCCCCCACCCGCTGAATCGCACGGCGGCCTGCCCCAGCGCAGGCCGCCACCCATCCTTCAGGAGCATTCGACATGACCGAACAGACCCACGCCCGCCTCTACGATACCTATAGCGCCGCCACAGATGCGGTGCATGCGCTGGAGGCTGCGGGCTTCTCCAGCGACCACATCTCGGTAATCAGCCGCAAACATGAGGACGGCGCGCACCCCAACATGGATGAGACGGGAGCCGGCACCGGCGCGACCGTCGGTACCCTGGTGGGCGGCGGCGCCGGCTTGCTGGCGGGTATCGGCATGCTTGCCATCCCCGGTATCGGCCCGATCGTGGCAGCCGGCTGGATGGTGGCGGCGCTGACCGGCGCCGGCGCCGGTGCCGCGGCAGGCGGCATCCTGGGCTCCTTGGTCAGCTCCGGCGTCGATGAAGAGGACGCCAATGTCTACGCCGAAGGATTGAGCCGCGGCGGCACGCTGGTGACGGTGCGCGCCGATTCGACCCGGATCGCTCGAGCCAAGGAGATCATGGACGAGCATGGGCCGGTAGACAGTGTCGCCCGGGCCGGGGAATACCGCTCAACGGGTTGGAACGGTTATGCCGCCGATGCCACGCCCGGCAACCCGCCTGGCACGGTGCTGAGCCGCGCCACCGACGATGCTCTTGGGACCAATATCTCGGGCGCCCGGCCGGAGAACGAGACCTATAACCCGCCTGGTACCGCCGCGAGCCGCGCCTTTGACGACACCGCGGGCACCAATGTTTCCGGTGCCCGGCCGGGCAACCAGGCCTATAACCCGCCGGGAACGGCCGCCAGCCGCGCCTTCGACGATGCGGCCGGCACCAACACCTCGGGCGCACGTCCGCAGAACAGCGACGGCACGCCCAACAATCCGCCGGGCACTGCTGCGTCCCGCATGCTGGACAAGGTGGCCGGCACCAATGTCAGCGGTGCCCACCCGGAAAACGAGCCGACGCGTCGCTAAACCCTGCTGAAGCCAGGCTCGGCGCCGCGGTCACCCTGGGGTGGCCGCGGCGCCTTGCGTTCGGTTCTGGATGATGCTCGTGGTCAGCCGGGCGACGCAGGAAAGCTTGCCGTCGCCGCGCCGCAATTCGATGTTCCACACATGAATATTGCGGCCGATACGCACCGGGCGGCACTCGGCCACCACTTTATCGCCCTTGGGCACCGGAAGGAGATGATTGGCGTTGATCTCCAGTCCGACGGCGCCATACCCCTCGTCGCAGCACAGGACAGAAGCGAGCGAGCCCACCGTCTCGGCCAACACTACCGATACCCCGCCATGCAGAATTCCGAATGGCTGGATGTGGCGTTCGTCCACGGGCATCTCGGCGAAGACGACGTCCTCGCCCACCTCGGTCACGCGGATACCCAACAGCCCGTTGACGGTGTCCACGTTCCTGGCATGCATATCGGCAATGCTCGGGGGGCGTTTCCAGATGGCCATGGCCTTTAACCTGCGCCGCGGTCAGGCATTGTCAATCGGCGCGTGCTATGCTGCGCTGCAACATGATTGACGCCTCCAGAATTGGCCAGGATGACGCATCGGATTGGCAGCCCGGCACGGCGCCGGCCGGCCTACATGTGGTGCTGGACATCTCTCGCCTGCTCTCCTCGGCATTTCGCGGCTATCCCTCGGGCATTGACCGGGTGGAGTTCGCCTATGCCCGCCGCTGGCGCGCCGCGCCGGAGGGTTGCTGCAGCTTCGCGGCCGGGACCCCCTGGGGCGGCTTCGCGCTGGTGCCGCGCGAGGCCGCACTCACCTTGCTGGATGCGCTGGGCGGCGCCTTGCTGGAGGGGGTTTCCGGCGGGCCGGCGCACCGCGCTGCGCGGCGTCACGCTGTGTGGCTGCATGCCAGGCTGGCCAGCGGCGCCGGCCGGGACGAGCTGCTGCGCCGCATCCGCGACCGGCCCGGCAGCATCTTCTTGCTGGTCTCGCACAAGTCGCTGGAACAGGCGGGACCGATCCAGGCGCTGCGCGACGCCGGCGCCCGTTTCGTGCCGCTGATCCACGACCTGATCCCGATCAGCCACCCCGAATACAACACGCCGAAGCAGACCAGGAAGCATCTGCGCCGCATGGTGGTGACGGCGGCGATGGCCGATGCGGTGATCGTGAACAGCGCTGCCACCGGCGCCGCGCTGACCCACCACCTGATGCGGCTCGGCACGCCGCCGCCGCGCATCCGGGTGGCGCCGCTGGGCTTCGACCTGCCGCCGGCGGAGACCATCCCGCCGGCGCCGCGGCCCGAGACGCCCTATTTCGTCATGCTCGGCACCATCGAGCCGCGCAAGAACCACCACCTGATGCTCACCCTGTGGCGTGACCTGGCGGAGACCATTGGCCCCGGCGCGCCGCGGCTGGTTATCCTGGGCCGGCGCGGCTGGGACAACGAGCCGGTGTTTCGCATGCTGGACCGCTGCGGCGGCTTCGGCGGGCTGGTGGAGGAGCGCGGCACGGTGGGCGACGAGGTCATCGCCTCGGAGCTTTCGGGTGCCCGGGCGCTGCTGTTCCCCAGCTTCGCCGAGGGCTACGGCATCCCGCTGGTCGAGGCGCTGTCGCTGGGCGTGCCCGCCATCTGTTCGGACATCCCGGCGCTGGTCGAGGTCGGCGGCGGCGTCCCGGAGCACCTGCACCCCCTCGATGGCGCCGCGTGGCGCCGCGCGGTGCTGGACTATGCATCCGACAGCAGCCGGGCGCGGGCGGCGCAACTGGTCCGCCTGACCGGCTGGCCCCGCCCCGAATGGCCGGCGCATTTCGGCATCACCGATCAACTTCTGGGCACTCTGGCCGCCGAGCCGCGCGGCTGGGCCCGGCAAGCGCGGGGAATCAGCGGGGTAGGCGGCATCCTGCC
>CAXTJY010000140.1:0-3128 GCA_964244395.1 uncultured Rhodovarius sp. | reverse complement strand
CCAGCGCGCGCTCCGCCGCCCAGCCGGGCGTGCCATGAACTGCGGCATGTTCGCCCGCCCCGAGCCACGCCCACTTCCGGGCGCCGCCACGTGAGGGCCCCCCCCTCTGCCGGGTTGCCGCGCGCGGCGGACGCGGCCCTGCCTATCGCCACGGTGCCCATCGCGGTGGTGGGCGCCGCCTGCCGCCTGCCCGGCGCGCCCGACCTGGCCGGCTTCTGGTCGCTGTTGTCGGAAGGCCGGGACGCCGTCACCGAAATCCCGGCCGACCGGTTCAACCACGCGGCCTCGCTGCATCCCCGCCGGCAGGAGCCGGGCAAGACCTACACCTTCGCCGCGGGCGTGCTGGGGGACGTGCTGGGCTTCGACCACGCCGTGTTCGGCCTCTCGCCGCGCGAGGCGGCGGAGATGGATCCGCAGCAGCGCCTGATCCTGGAGCTGGTGCGGGAGGCGCTGGAGCATGCCGGCTGGCCGGAATCGGCGGTCGCCGGCCAACCGCTCGGCGTTTACATGGGTGCCAGCACGACCGACTGGGCCGATCTGCGGCAATTCGACCCGCCGGCGGCGGATCGCTACATGATGACGGGCGGCGCGCTGTCGATCATCGCCAACCGCGTCACCAACATCTTCGACCTGCGCGGGCCGGCGCAGACCATCGATACGGCGTGTTCATCCGGCCTGGTGGCGCTGCACCACGCCGCGGAAGCACTGCGGCTGGGGCGTATCCCGGCCGCCGTGGTGGGCGGCGTGAACATGCTGCTCAGCCCATTCCCCTTCGGCGGCTTCGCCCGCGCCAGCATGCTGAGCCCGACCGGCCGCTGCCACGCCTTCGACGCGGGCGCCGACGGCTATGTCCGCGCCGAGGGCGGCGCCGTGGTGCTGCTGAAACGGCTGGACGACGCGCTGCGCGACGGCGACGCGGTGCATGGCGTGATCCTGGCCTCCGGCGTCAACGCGGCGGGGCGCACGGTGGGGCTGTCGCTGCCGAATCAGATGGCGCAGGCGGCGCTGCTGAAGGCGTTGCTGGCGGATGCCGCGATGGACCCCGACCGCATCCGCTATTTCGAGGCGCATGGCACCGGCACCGCCGCCGGTGACCCGATCGAGGCCAGCGCGATCGGCGAGGCGGTGGGCATGCGGCGCACTGGCGCCGCACTGCCGATCGGCTCGGCCAAGACCAATATCGGGCACACCGAGGCGGCGTCCGGCCTCGTGGGCCTGGTCAAAGGGCTGTTGATGCTGCGGCACGGCCAGGTGCCGCCCAGCCTGCATTTCGGCACGCCCAACCCGCATATCGATTTTCCGAAGCTCGGCCTGCGGGTAGTGACGAAGCTGGAGCGGCTGGGGCCGGACCCGGTGCTGGGCATCAACAGCTTCGGCTTCGGGGGTACCAATGCCGGCATCCTGCTGGGCGCGCCGCCGGCCCGCGCGAAGGTATCGGCAAAGGCCGGCAGGCTGCCGCAGCTGCTGCTGTCCGCCCGGTCCGAAGGTGCGCTGGCCGGGTTGGCGGAGCGCTTCGCGGAGGCGCTGGACGGCGCCACGGCGGCCCGCGCGGCGGCGCTGATCCGCGGCCAGGCGGCGCATCGCGACCTGCTGCCGCACCGGCTGGCCCTGCGCGGGGCGACGGGGGCGGAACTGGCGGCCAAACTGTTGAAATGGCGCCGCGGCGGCGAGGCCGCCGGCGGGTCGGACATCGTGTCGCTGGGCCAGGCTCCACGCGGCCGGGGCGTGGCCTTCGTCTTCAGCGGCAACGGCGCGCAGTGGCCCGGCATGGCGCAGGCGGCGATGGCGCGCAACCCGGCCTTCCGCGCCGCGATCCGCGACGTCGATGCCGAGTTGCGGCCGATGCTGGGCTGGAGCGTGGCGCGCAGCCTGGCCGAGGGGGTGGATGCGGGGCAGCTGGCGGCGACCGACCACGCCCAGCCGCTGCTGTTCGCCGTGCAGGTCGCCCTGGTGGCGACGTTGGCGCGGCACGGCATCACGCCGGCGCTGGTGCTGGGCCATTCGGTGGGCGAGGTGGCGGCGGCGCATGTCGCGGGGCTGCTCGACCTGAAGCTGGCCTGCCGCCTGATCGTCGCCCGCAGCCGGCACCAGCACACCACGCGCGGCCATGGCCGGATGGCGGCGCTCGGCACCTCGGCAGAGCTGGCGGCGCCGGTGCTGGCGGCGTGCAGCGCGGCGGGCGAGCCGCCGCTGGAGCTCGCCGCGATCAACGCGCCCGGCGCCATCACCGTGGCCGGGCCGCCGGGCGCCCTGGCCCGGCTGGACGCCGCGGCGAAGGAGAAGCGCTGGAGCTTCATCCCGCTCGACCTCGACTACGCCTTTCATTCCAGCTTCATGGACCCTATGCGCGCCGGGTTGATGGAGGAGCTCCGCCGGATGCGCGGCAGGCCGCCCATGCTGCCGATGGTCAGCACCGTGACCGCCGAGTTGCTGCAGGCAGAGGATTGTGGGGCGGAATACTGGTGGCGCAACCTGCGCGAGCCCGTGCGGTTCGAGGCGGCGCTGACCCGCGCGGTGGAATTCCAGCCTCGTCTGTTTCTGGAGATCGGCCCCAACCCGGTGCTGCTGAGCTACCTGCGCGAAGGACTGCGGGCGGCCGGCAACGAGGCCGCCTATACCCATACCCTGTCCAGGCGCGACCCACCGGGCGACCCGCTGCCGCTGATCGTGGACCGGGCCACGGTGCTGGGTGCCGACCCGCGTGGCGCCGCCGAATTCGTCGGCCCGACCGAGCGCGAGGCGTTGCCGCGCGCACCGTTCCAGCGGGTCCTGGCCGCCATGCCCCGCACCGGCGAGCGGCTGCTGCTGGCCGAGCCGGTAACCGAGCATGCGCTGCTGGGCTTCCGCCGCTCCGCCGACATGCGGGAATGGACGCAGCATTTCGACCTGATGTTGCAACCCTGGCTGGCGGACCATCGGCTGGCCGGTGATGCGGTCCTGCCGGCGGCGGCGATGCTGGACATGGCGCTGGCCGCCGGCGCGGCGCGCCATCCGGAAGCGGCGGCGCTGGAGGTGGCGGAGTTCCACATCATGCGCGCCGTGCCGCTGGAAGCGGAGCGGACGCGCGAGGTGCGCTGCCGGCTGGATGAGGAGGGTCTGTTCACCCTGGAATCGCGCCGCCGGCTGAG
>CAXTJY010000139.1:0-8599 GCA_964244395.1 uncultured Rhodovarius sp. | reverse complement strand
GGCGGCCACACCTTCGGCAAGACGCACGGCGCCGCGGTGCCGGACGAATATGTTGGGCCGGAGCCGGAAGGCGCGCCCATCGAGCAGCAGGCGCTGGGCTGGAAGAACAGCTTCGGCACCGGCGCCGGCCCGCACACCATCACCTCCGGCCTGGAAGGCGCCTGGACCACGCAGCCGGCGAAGTGGACCGCCGACTACTTCAAGCACCTGTTCGAGTTCGACTGGGAGCTGACCAAGAGCCCCGCCGGCGCCCAGCAATGGACACCGAAGAACCCCGAGGCGCAGGGCACCGTGCCGGACGCGCACGACGCCCTACGCCGGCACGCGCCGATGATGCTGACCACCGACCTGGCGCTGCGCATGGACCCCGCCTACGAGGCTGTGTCCCGCAAGTTCCACGCGGATCAGGACGCCTTCGCCCACGCCTTCGCCGAGGCCTGGTACAAGCTGACGCACCGCGACATGGGCCCGATCACCCGGCTGCTGGGGCCGGAAGTGCCGGCCGAGCCGCGCATCTGGCAGGACCCCGTGCCGGCGGTGGACCACCCGCTGATCGACGCGGCCGACATCGCCGAGCTGAAGAAGCGCATCCTGGCTTCCGGCCTGTCGGTCAGGCGCCTCGTCGTCACCGCCTGGGCGTCGGCGTCGAGCTTCCGCGGCTCGGACAAGCGGGGCGGCGCCAATGGCGCGCGTATCCGCCTGGCGCCGCAGAAGGATTGGGAAGTGAACGAGCCGGCCGAGCTGGCCAAGGCACTGACTGCGCTGGAAGCGGTGCAGGCCGGCTTCGGCAAGAAGGTCTCGCTGGCCGACCTGATCGTGCTGGGCGGCTGCGCCGCCATCGAGCAGGCGGCGGGCGGCGGCGTGACGGTGCCCTTCACCCCCGGCCGGACCGACGCGACCCAGGAGCAGACGGATGCCGACAGCTTCGCGCCGCTGGAGCCGAAGGTGGACGGCTTCCGCAACTTCACCAGCGGCCCGCAGACGCGAAGCCAGGAGGAGATGCTGGTCGATCGCGCCCAGCTGCTGACGCTGACGGCGCCGGAGATGAGCGTGCTGGTGGCCGGGCTGCGGGTGCTGGGCGTGACGGTGGGCGGCAGCCAGCACGGCGTGCTGACGAAGACACCGGGCAAGCTGACCAACGACTTCTTCGTCAATTTGCTAAGCGCGATGACGAAGGCCACGTGGTCGGCCGGCGACGCGCCCGATGTGTTCGTGGCGAAGGACCGCGCGGGCGCACAGCTGTGGACCGGGACGCGGGTGGACCTGATCTTCGGGTCCAACTCGCAACTGCGGGCGCTGGCCGAGGCCTATGCGACGGATGACGCGAAGGAGACCTTCGTGACGGCGTTCGTGAAGGCCTGGGTGAAGGTGATGGACGCGGATCGGTTCGATCTGAAGTCCGCGATGTAAAGCGAAGTGCCGAGGTGTTAGGCTGTCGGGAGGAGAAGTGAGATGCCCGACAGCCTGCGCCTCGAAGGCGAGATCATCGAGACCACCGCCGGCGAAGTGGCGGCGGAGTTGCAGCGCCGGGGCATCGACCCGTCGCGGCCGGTCGTCGTCGCGGTAGAGCCTGAAGACTGGCTCACCGAGGTCCGACGATTTTCAAGGCCACTCGTCGAGGCGGAAGGGTGGACCGATGAGGATATCGACCGAATGATCAAGGAAGCCCAGCACGAGGTCGAGCCGCTGATCAGGTGAGGCTCGTCATCGACACGAACGTCATAGTCAGTGCCGCGCTCAAAGACCAATCAGCTCCCGGCGGCGTCTTTCGATGGGCGCGGCGGCATGGCGGTTTGCTCAAATCCGCGGCTACGGAAGGCCAACTCCTTGGTGTTCTCGAACGACCATGGCTTGCCCGCCGCCTACCTCCGCGATTCCTGATGGAGATCAGGGCGCTTCTGGTGGCAGCGGAAGCCGTAACCACGGTCGAAGTGGTCACAGCCTGCCGCGACCCAACCGATGACAAGTTCCTGGAGTTGGCGATCAACGGCCGCGCCGACGTCGTGATCACGGGTGATCGCGACCTCCTTGTCCTTCATCCCTTCCGGGGCATACCCATCGTCAGCCCCGCGACCTTCATCAGCGGCCGGGATGCGGACAAGGACTAAAGCGCCCCACCCCGGCGCCCCGCCATAGCCCCCAGCCGCAACCGCAGCGCATTCAGCTTGATGAACCCCTGCGCATCGAACTGATCATAAGCGCCCTGATCATCCTCGAACGTCACGTGCTTCATCGAATACAGGCTGTTGGGTGACCGCCGCCCGGTGGTGATCACGTTGCCCTTGTACAGCTTCAGCCGAACCTCGCCGCTCACGCTGGCCTGGCTCTCATCCGCCATCGCCTGCAGCATCCGCCGCTCCGGGCTGAACCAGAAGCCGTTGTAGACGATCTCCGCATAGCGCGGCATCAGGCTGTCCTTCAGGTGCATCGCCTCGCGGTCCAGCGTGATGCTCTCCATCGCCCGGTGCGCCTGCCACAGGATCGTCCCGCCCGGCGTCTCATAGCAGCCGCGCGACTTCATCCCCACGAACCGGTTCTCCACCAAATCCAGCCGCCCGATGCCGTTCGCGCGCCCCAGCGCATTCAACCGCGTCAGCAGTGTCGCCGGCGACAGCCGCTCGCCATCGATCCCGACCGCATCGCCACGCTCGAACTCGACCGTAATCTCCGTCGCCACATCCGGCGCGTCCTCCGGCCGGATCGTGCGCTGCCACACCATCTCATCCGGCGCGTCCCACGGCTCCTCCAGAATCTTCCCCTCGGAGGACGAATGCAGCAGTTTGGCATCCACGCTGAACGGCGCCTCCCCCCGCTTATCCTTCGCGATGGGAATCTGGTGCTGCTCCGCAAACGCGATCAGCGCCGTCCGGCTGGCCAAATCCCACTCCCGCCACGGCGCGATCACCTTGATCTCCGGCGCCAGCGAATAGTAGCCGATCTCGAACCGCACCTGGTCGTTACCCTTGCCGGTCGCGCCATGCGCCACCGCATCCGCCCCCACCATCTCGGCAATCTCGATCTGCCGCTTGGCGATCAGCGGCCTCGCGATCGACGTGCCCAGCAGGTATTGCCCCTCATACAGCGCATTCATCCGGAACATCGGGAACACGAAGTCCCGCACGAACTCTTCACGCAAATCGTCGATAAAAATGTTGTCCGGCTTGATGCCCAGCAGCAGCGCCTTGTCCCGCGCCGGCCCCAGCTCCTCGCCCTGGCCCAGATCGGCGGTGAAGGTGACGACCTCGCAGCGATATGTGGTCTGCAGCCACTTCAGGATGACACTGGTGTCCAGCCCCCCCGAATAGGCCAGCACAACCTTCTTCACATCCTTCACGCGCATCGCGGGCTCACTCCAAACGGGTGCGTTGGGCATAACCCAAGGCCGGCGGCCGGACCACCCCGCGTCGCAGCCGGCGCCGAACCCGCGGTGGCGTTCCAGCCTGCCCCAAGCGCCGCAGACGGATCATTTCACTCGTGCGGATACCGCTCCGGCGGATGGCGCACTACATGCCGCCCATGGAAGCAGACCTGCTGATCGACCGCCGCCGCCTCAAGCGCCGCCTCACCCTCTGGCGCGTTCTGGCGGTGCTCGCCTTCACCGCCGTGATCTGGGCCTTCCTCCCCGCCGGCACCACGGGCGGCGTGCTGGACAGCGCGCATGTCGCCCGGCTCGACATCCGCGGCACCATCACCGACGACCGGCGCCTGATCGAAGCCATCGACCGCCTCGCCACCGACAGCTCCGTTCGCGCCGTCATCGTCGCCATCGACAGCCCCGGCGGCACCGTGGCGGGCGGCGAAGCGATCCATGCCGCCCTGACCCGCGTCGCCGCCGCCCGCCCCGTCGTCGCCACCATGGGCGCCACCGCGGCCTCGGCCGGCTACATGGTCGCCCTGCCGGCCGCCCGCATCTTCGCCCGCGAAGGCACGCTCACCGGCTCCATCGGCGTCATCCTGCAAAGCTTCGAGGCGTCCGACCTCCTCGGCCGCCTCGGCGTCCGCCCCGAAACCATCACCTCCGGCCCCCTCAAGGACCAGCCAAGCCCGTTCCGCCCGCTAACCGAGGAAGGCCGTGCCGCGCTGAACGATGTGGTGCAGGACATGTATGGCCAGTTCGTCCGCATGGTCGCCGCCGGCCGGCACATGAGTGAGGAGGCGGTGCGCGCCGTGGCCGATGGCCGCGTCCTCTCCGGCGCCCGCGCCCGCGACGCGGGCCTGGTGGATGCGATGGGCGGCGAGCGCGAGGCCCGCGCCTGGCTGGCAGAGAACAGGGAAATACCGCTCGCCCTGCCCATCCGCACCGTCGAAACCCGGCCGCGCTTCGAACGGCTGCTGGCCACCGGCACCGAAAGCCTGGCCCGCGCGCTGGCGGCGGAATGGCTCGGCCCCGCCGGCGTGCGCGCCTGGCTTCGGCTCGGCACGCCGCATTGACACTATGGGTAAGGCGGGCGAGCTTGCTCGGTCCCCGTACGTTGCGTCTGCTCCTAACTCAGGCAGCACGCGCCGTCGCGGTGGCCGCATCGCAGGGCTGACGTGATCCAAGCCTGTTTCCATGATGGGGCATCACAGGATAGGCTCGCAGAGGGACCAGCAGCGGGACCAACAGGGAAGGCCCGATGACCAAGAGTGAGTTGATCGCGCACCTCGTCGCCGAAAACCCGCATCTGCGCCAGCAGGATGTCGAGGCCATCGTCGCGACCATCTTCGAGGAGATCACGGCGGCGCTGTCGCGCGGCGACAG
The DNA here is from genome assembly GCA_964244395.1 of uncultured Rhodovarius sp. Taxonomy (GTDB): domain Bacteria; phylum Pseudomonadota; class Alphaproteobacteria; order Acetobacterales; family Acetobacteraceae; genus Rhodovarius. The sequence goes on along the minus strand of CAXTJY010000139.1, from coordinate 3,858 downwards.
GGTGGAACTGCGCGGCTTCGGCGCCTTCTCGGTCAAGCGACGGGACCCGCGGCAGGGCCGCAACCCCCGCACCGGTGAGGCGGTGTCCGTCTCCGGCAAGGCGGTGCCGTTCTTCAAGCCAGGAAAAGAGCTGCGTGAGACGGTGAATGGCGGGCCGCCGCAGGGCGGTGGCAAGCCAGCGCGCGCGCTGGCCACGCAGCGGGCGCGGTAGGGCGCACCGCCCGCCACACGGATGGACATCAAGATCTGCGGCATCCGCACGGCCGAGACCCTTGCCGCCTGCGCCGGCCTGGGCGTCGATTTCGTCGGCCTGGTCTTTCACCCGCCATCGCCGCGCGCCATCACGGCAATGGAAGCGGCGGAGTTGTCCGGCAGCCACGCCGGTGGGCCAGCACGGGTTGGCCTGTTCGTGGATGCGGACGACACCATCCTGGCCGCCACGCTGGCGGCGGTGCGGCTCGACATGCTGCAACTGCATGGCGGCGAGACGCCGGCGCGCTGCGCCGCCATCCGTGCCCGTTTCGGACTGCCGGTGATGAAGGCGCTTGGCATCGCCGACGCAGCCGATCTCGACGCCATCGCCGCCTACGCCCCGGTGGTGGATCGCTTCCTGTTCGACGCCAAGCCGGGGCCGAATGACGGCCTGCCCGGCGGCAACGCGCACGCCTTCGAATGGCGCCTGCTGGCCGGCCAGCCCGTCCCGCGTCCCTGGCTGCTGGCCGGCGGCCTGAACGCCGGCAACGTGGCCGCGGCCATCGCCGCCAGCGGCGCGCCGGGCGTGGATATTTCCTCCGGCGTCGAATCACGACGTGGCGAAAAGTCGGTGGCGCTCATCGAGGCCTTCGCAACCGCCGCCCGCGGCGACAATCCACGACAAACCGCAACTCCACATTGAGTGGGACAGAGTTTGGTCGGATAGTACAGTACCGTTAACGGATTGTTGAGTTTCGCCACAACCCACGGTTTCAACACACAGACGACAATACAGCCGAGTAAGTCTCTCCCAACGCAAGACACTTCCAGCGAAGGGAACTTCACCATGACCCAATCCACCAACGCCATCATCCGGAGCAGCTGGGATGGTGGCTTCGTGGCCGATCTCACCGTCACCGCCGATGGCGGCGGCCTGAATGGCTGGACCGTCAGCTTCGATGCGCCCTTCAACCTGGTGAACGTCTGGAATGCGCGGATCATCAGCCATGTCGGCGACCGCTACGTGCTCGGCAACCTGGACTACAATGCAGGTGTGCCGGCGAACGGCGCCACCAGCTTCGGCTTCCAGGCCTCCGGCACGCCGGCGCAGCTGCAACTGATCAATGGCGGCATCGTCGCCGCGCCGCCCCAGCTCAGCATCGGCAACGCCAGCATCGCCGAGCCAGTGGCCGGCAGCGCCCTGGCCAGCCTCACTGTCACGCTCGACCACGCCGCCAGCAGCGCGGTGACCGTGGCCTATGCCACCGCCAACGGGACGGCCAACGCGGGCGCGGACTACACCGCCAGCAGCGGCACCGTCACCTTCGCCGCGGGCGAGACCACCAAGGTCATCACAGTGCCGGTCCTGGCCGACAGCGTCGCCGAGGCGGTCGAGACCTTCCTGGTCAATCTCAGCAATGCGAACGGCGCCGCCATCGGCGACGGCCAGGGCCAGGTCAGCATCGCCAACACCGGCGGCACCGCAGCCACCCCCATCCTTTCCGCCGGTGACCTCTCCGTTAGCGAACCGGCCACCGGCAGCAAGCTGGGCAACTTCACCGTCAGCCTGTCGCAACCCACCACCGGCCCGGTCTCCGTCGCGTATTTCACCACCGACGGCACCGCCCATGCCGGCACCGACTACACCGCGGTTTCCGGCACGCTGACCTTCGCGCCGGGTGAGACCAGCAAGACCATCGCTGTCCCCATTTTGGCGGATGCGCTGACCGAAGGGGCGGAAAGCTTCTCCCTCAACCTGACCCACGCTTCCGGCGCCATGCCGCCCAGCCTGACCGCCAGCGCCACCATCAACGACCCGGCGCCGATGGGCGCGGGCTTCCTGTCCACCAGTGGCAACCAGATCATCAACGCCGCCGGCGCCCCGGTACAGATCAACGCCACAAGCTGGTTCGGCGGCGAAAGCACCACCTACGTCCCACACGGGCTATGGACGCGGGACTACCATTCCATGCTGGACCAGATGGTGGAGCTGGGCTTCAACGCCATCCGCCTGCCTTACAGCGACGAGGCGTTCCAGCCCGGCAAGATCCCCAACGGCATCGACTTCTACCAGAACCCGGACCTCAAGGGCCTCACCGTCCTGCAGGTGTGGGACAAGATCATCGACTATGCCGGCCAGGTCGGCCTCAAGGTCTTCCTGGACCACCACCGCACTGAGGCCGGCGCTGGCCCGAACGGCAATGGGCTGTGGTATTCGGACATCACGCCCGAATCGAAAATGATCCAGACCTGGGAGATGCTGGCCGATCACTACGGCAAGAACCCCACCGTCATCGGCGCCGACCTCAACAACGAGCCGCACAACGCCACCTGGGGCGACGGCTCCGCCACCGACTGGCGCGCCGGCGCCGAGCGCATCGGCAACGCCATTCTGGCGAAGGCGCCGGACTGGCTGATCATCGTGGAAGGCACCGGGCAGTATCAGGGTGGAAGCTACTGGTGGGGCGGCAACCTGCAAGGCGTGCGGACCGCGCCCGTGGAACTCGATGTGCCCAACAAGCTGGTCTATTCGCCGCACGATTACCCGAACAGCATCTTCCCGCAGACCTGGTTCAATGCGCCCGACTACCCCAACAACATGGACGAGATCTTCCGTGCGAATTGGGGGTACATCTACGAGGAGGGCATCGCGCCGATCCTGCTGGGCGAGTGGGGCAGCAAGTTCATCGACCCGAAGGACGCCGGCTGGCTCAGTGCCATCACCAAGTACATCGCCGGGGACCTGGACCAGAACGGCACCAAGGACATTCCGGCCGGTCAGCTCGGCATGTCCTGGGCCTGGTGGGCGTGGAACCCGAACAGCGGCGACACCGGCGGCATCCTGAAGGACGACTGGACGACGGCAAACCAGGACAAGGTGAATGCGCTGAAGCCAGTGATGTTCGGCCTGATCCAGGACGGTTCGGCCGGCGGCGGCACCCCCGGCGGCGGCACCCCCGGGCCGGTGGCGGAGGCGAGCTTTGCCACCAGCGCGGCCCTGGCGGTGGGCAGCATCGCCGCCGGCGTCACCGGCATCGACCTGACATCGGATAATTTAGGGGCAGGCTCGCTCGACCATTTGCATGGGCTGACCAGCATCAAGCTGTCGGCCGCGATGACGCCGCTCTCCGCCACCTTCTCGGCGGCCGATGCCAATGCTTTCCAGGGCAAGATCATCAACCTGACCGCCCCCAACACCCAGATGCTCGGCGTCGATGGCCGGGCGCTTGGCGCGGATGCCTCGCTGCGGGTCGTGGCCGCGCATGATCTGGTCGCCTTCGGCGGCGCCGGCGACGACGTCTTCACCGCGGGCGACGGCACCTCCGTCATGCAGGGCGGCGCCGGCAATGACCGTTTCGTCTTCAACAGCCTGGCCGCTCTCGGCGCCGCGCAGATCGATGGCGGCACCGGCACGGACACGCTGGAGATCGGCCCCGGCATCACGGCGCTGCCGAATGGCGACTTCGCGGGCAAATCCGGCCTGGAAGCCATCGTCATGACGGCGACGGGCGCGGTGTCCGCCACGCTGGGCAATGCCGCCATCGGCGCTTTCGGCGGCCTGCTCACCATCTCGGCGCCGAATGCCAGCAGCGTGAACTTCAACGGGGCGGCGGCGCAGTACGGCACGCTGATCCTGTACGGCACCACGGGCGGCGACACGCTGGT
>CAXTJY010000138.1:0-8645 GCA_964244395.1 uncultured Rhodovarius sp. | reverse complement strand
GGTTCAGCGTTGAGGATCAGGGCGACGTCGGTGGAGGTGCCGCCCATGTCGTAAGTGACCAGCGACGGAAAGCCTGCGCGCTTGCCGGTATAGGCGGCGGCGATGACGCCTGACGCGGGGCCGGACATCACGGTCTTGGCCGCCTCCCGCGTGACGCTGCGAGCGGAAATCATGCCGCCATTGCCGTTCATGATCAGGAAGTCGCGGCCATAGCCGCGCGCCTCCAGTTCGGCCCGCAGCCGCGCCACATAGCGCTCGAGGATCGGCTGCACCGAGGCGTTGACGGCCGCCGTCACGCCGCGCTGATAGCCATCCATCATCGCGTCATAGGGGGCCAGGTTCAGGCCGGCGGACAGCGCCTGCGCCGTCTCGCGCTGCAGCTTCACCACCTCCTCCAGGGCGCGGCGAACCATGGCGAAGTCGGAGGCTCGCCGGGCCTCGCGCCAGATCTTCTCGCATGCGCTGTTGGCACGCGAGGCCGCCTCGACCAGCCGGGTCGGCAGCGCGGTGGAGCGGATGTGGTCGTGCCGCATCAATTCCAGGTTGGCCTGGTCCCAGTCGCCCGCCGCCTCGGCCGCGGCCAGGTCTGCCGCCACTTCGGGCGCCGTCGCCATCTCGTGCATCAGCCCGGCCAGGGTGGCGAGCTGCTCGCCCCGCGCGGCACCCCCGCCCGGCGGCATCATGGCCGAGGCATCCCAGCCCAGCATCGCGCTGGCCTCGCCCAGGGTAGCGATGCGCGCGGCACGGGTCTTGAGGCGTTCATAGGCTGCATTCATGGCGCGCGAATCCGGCTGTTGGCCCAAAGGGCGAAAATAGCGGTCCAGGCCAAAGCCAGGCCGAACCAGGTGATGGCATAACCCAGATGTGGGTTGCTCGGCTGCGGGAAGCCGGTGGCCGGGCTGGGCACCCCGCCGGTGTTGGCGGCCGGCGTGCTGCCGAGCCCACCATCGGGCCGCGCGGCCCCCGGCCGCACCACGGTCAGGCCAAAGGGCGCCACGGCCAGGCCGAGCGCCGCGCCGATCACCGGTGGATCGAAATTGTGGAAACGGCGCTGGGCCGGGCTGTCCGCGGCGGACAGCAGGCCGGCAGGCTCGGCCGGTCGCATGTAGCCCTGCACCGTAATCTCGCCAGCCGGCCGGTCCACCCCGGCCCGGTTCAACGGCACCCAACCCCGCTCCACCAGCAAGGCCGCCGCACCGTCGCGCTCCAACGGCGTGATCAACGTTGCACCCAGCACCGGCCCCCGCACCTCACTGCCCAGCAACACCTCCAGATCATGCCGGAACCGCCCCGAGGCCACGATATGCGCAAAGGCCACCGGCCTGTCAGCCGGCACCGGCGGCCCGGCTTGCGCCGCCGCCAACTGCTCCAGCAACGCCCCCTTCCACCCCAGCCGCTGCACCTGCCAAATGCCCAGCGCCAGCAACACCCCCAACACTGGCAACGCCAGAAAGCTGGGCAGGACGACGCGTCGCCAGGTCATGGGACTGCGCTAGTGGCCCGGAGAGGGCTTTGCCCTCCCCGATACCCCACCCAGCAAGGGCCGAAAGGCCCCTGCACCCCAGGGGATGGGCGATGAGGGGAAGGGGGCGGGCGCGCCCCTCCCCACGCTCGCTCCAGCCCCCTCCCCCTCATCGCCCATAATCCACCTTCCAGGGGCGGGTCGCCCCTGGTGGGTGGGGGTACGGGGGAGTGCAACGCCATCCCCCGAGTCGCCAGCGCTATCTTCCATGTGACTCCCTCCAAGCCTTGAACAGGCCCAAATTCGCCGGGTCCGTCGCCGGGTACAGGCCGCGCGTGGTGTGGCCGGCGCGGACTCGTTCCGTGGCGAAGTCTTCGTAGGCGGTCATTTCGGTGGCTTCCAGCGCCAGTTCGTCGGCCAAGTGGGCGGGCAGGCAGATCACGCCGTCGCCGTCGCCCACCATGATGTCGCCGGGGAAGACGGGGGCATCGCCGCAGGCGATGGGTTCGTTCAGGGCGATGGCCTGGTTCAGCGTCAGGTTGGTGGGCGCGGAGGGGCGGTGGTGGAAGGACCAGAGATCGAGCCCGGCGATTTCGACCGAGTCGCGAAAGCCGCCATCGGTGACCACGCCGGCGACGCCGCGCGCCGCCAGTCTCGACACCAGGATGCCGCCGGCCGAGGCGGCGCGCGCGTCCTTCCGGCTGTCGATGACCATGACGTGGCCGGGCGGACATTCCTCGATGCCGCGGCGCTGCGGGTGTGTCGGGTCCTTGAAGACTTCCATGGTGTTGAGGTCTTCGCGCGCCGGGATGTAGCGCAGGGTGAAGGCGGGTCCGACCATGCTGTCGGCGTGGACGCGCAGCGGCAGGACGTTCTGAATCATCTGCTGCCGGAAGCCACGCTTGAACAACGCGGTGGCCAGGGTGGCGGTGGAGACCTTCTTCAGGGCGGCCAGGGTTTGCGGGTTCATCAGTAGATCACCGGTTCGGGGACGGGCGCGCCGAAATCGGTGCGCAGGAAGTCGAAATCGGCGCCCTCATTGGCCTGCTGGATGTGCTGGCTGAACATCCAGCCATAGCCGCGTTCGTAGCGGCGCTCCGGCGCCACCCAGGCGGCCTGCCGGGCGGCCAGTTCTTCGTCGCTGATCTCCATGCGGATGGAGCGGGCGTCCACGTCGATGCTCACGATGTCGCCGGTGCGCAGCAGCGCCAGCGGCCCGCCGATGTAGGATTCCGGCGCCACATGCAGCACGCAGGCGCCGTAGGAAGTGCCGGACATCCGTGCGTCGGACATCCGCAGCATGTCGCGATGGCCCTCCTTCAACAGCTTCTTCGGCATCGGCAACATGCCCCATTCCGGCATCCCCGGCCCCCCCTGCGGGCCCGCGTTGCGCAGCACGAGCACGTGGTCGGCGGTGACGTCGAGGTTCTCGTCCTCCACCGCTTGCTTCATCGAGGGGTAGTCGTCGAACACCAGCGCGGGGCCGGAGTGCCTGAGGAATCTCTGATCCATCGCGCCAGGTTTGATCACGCACCCATCCGGCGCCAGATTGCCCCGCAGCACCGCCAGCGACCCCTGGCCGTAGATCGCGCGATCCTGGGTGCGGATCACGTCGTCATTGTAGGTCTTCGCGCCGTCGATGTTCTCGCCGACGGTCTTCCCGTTCACCGTCATGCAGTCGAGATGCAGGTGCTCCCGGATGTTCCACATCAGCGCCCGGATGCCGCCGGCGTAGAAGAAATCCTCCATCAGGTAACCCTGGCCGGTGGGGCGCACGTTGCCGATCACCGGCACCTTCCGCGACGCCACCTCGAAATCATCCAGCCCGACATCGGTCCCGGCCCGACGCGCCATGGCGATGAGGTGGATGATGGCATTGGTCGAGCAGCCCATCGCCATCGCCACTGCGATGGCATTCTCGAACGCCTGCCGCGACTGGATCTTTGATGGTTTCAGGTCTTCCCAGACCATCCCCACGATCCGCCGCCCGCTCTCGCTGCACAGCCGGATATGTCCGGCATCGGCCGCCGGGATCGACGATCCGCCCGGCAGCACCATTCCCACCGCCTCGGCGATCGCCGTCATGGTGCTGGCGGTCCCCATGGTCATGCAGGTGCCGTGGCTGCGCGCGATGCCGGCCTCCACCCCCTCCCAGTCGGCTTGCGTGATGGTGCCGGCGCGCAGCTCGTCCCAGTACTTCCAGGAATCGCTGCCCGACCCCAGGGTCTTGCCGGCAAAATTCCCCCGCAGCATCGGCCCGGCGGGCACGTAGATGGTCGGGATGTCCATGCTCGTCGCGCCCAGCAACAGGCCGGGGGTGGATTTGTCGCAGCCGCCCAACAGCACCGCCCCGTCGATCGGGTGCGCCCGCAACAGCTCCTCCGTCTCCATCGCCAGGAAATTGCGGTAGAGCATGGTCGTCGGCTTCTGCAGGCTTTCCGACACGCTCTGCGCCGGCAGTTCCACCGGGAAGCCCCCCGCCATCAGCACGCCGCGCTTCACATGCTCGGCGCGGTCGCGCAGGTGCACATGGCACGGGTTCACATCCGACCAGGTGTTGACGATGCCAATGATGGGACGGCCGTTCCATTCCTCGGGCGAATAACCCATCTGCATCGCCCGCGAACGATGCCCGAAGGTCCGCAGGTCGGCTGGGCCGAACCAACGGGCGGAGCGCAATTCCTCAGGCTTCTTCATGCTCAATCCAGTCGAATGTCGGCGGCGCGGGCCACGGCGCCCCAGCGCGTCGTCTCGCTGGCCACGAAGGTGGCGAAGGCTTCCGGCGTGCTGCCCACAGCGGTGATGCCCAGATCGTTCAGCCGCGCCTGCACGGCCGGCAGTGCCAGCCCCGCCGCCGACTCGCGCTGCAGCCGCTCGACGATGGCCGCCGGCGTGCGCCCCGGGGCAAAGAAGCCGTGCCAGGACAGGCTTTCGAAGCCTGGCAGATTCTCCGCCACCGCCGGCGTGTCAGGCGCGAAGGGCGTGCGCTGCAGGCTGGTCACCGCCAGCACCCGCAGCTTGCCCTCGCGGGCCAGCGGCAGCACCGACGACAAATTGTCGAACGCCATCGGCAGCTCGCCCGATAGCAGCGCGGTCGCCACCCCAGCCGAGCCACGATACGGCACATGTGTCAGCCGGGTTCCCGTCATCTGCGCGAACAGCGCCCCCGCCAGATGGATCGACGTACCCACCCCCGAAGTGCCGAAGGGCGTCTCCGGATTGGCCCGCAGGTATTCGATCAGCGAGGCCACGTCCCGCGGCGGCAGCGCGTTGGTCACCGCGATCGCGTTGGGCTGCGCCGCCAGCTGGGTGATCGGCGCGAAATCCCGCAGGTTGTCGTACGGCATGCGCGGCGTGATCGCCGGGTTGATGGCATGGCTGGATATGGTGCCGAGCCCGATCGTGTAGCCATCCGGCGCCGCCCGCGCCAAGACCTCGGAGCCCACATTGCCACCGGCGCCAGGCCGGTTCTCGATGACCAGCGGCTGGCCGATGGCGCGCGACACTTCCTGCCCCACCAGCCGAGCCAGCGTGTCGGCGGTGCCGGCAGCGAAGGGCACGATGACCCGGATCGGCTGGGTCGGCCAGGCGCGTGTCTGGGCCAGTGCCGGCATCGCCAGCCCCGCCGCGAGTACACCTCTCCTGGAACACCGCATCGTTCTCTCCCGCAAGCCTTGGAGGCATGGGAGCGCGTCGCGCCGCTGCGCGCAAGGCCGCCATCCGCTCGCGCTGCGGGGCTTGCCGCCGTCGCCCCGCCGGCACCACCCCGCCGCCTGGACTGCCAGCCTGAAGATCGCGTGCCGGCGCGTGCCGACCTGCATGTCGATGGGATCCATCCGAGTTGCCCCGCTGCCCGGGCTTAGGTGGCCCGGTGCGGCGGTGCCGGAAACCCGCGCGATGGCCAGCCGCGCTGCCTCTCCCCATGGCAGAAGAAGCTACGCCGCGACGCGCGGGCAAGCGCCCGGCCCTTGGCAGCTGCGGCGGTATCGGGCGCCATGCGGCATGCAACGCCGCCACATCCCCTTCCTCGCCCTGGCCACCCCCGCCCTGGCGCAGCCGCGCCCGATCCGCTTCCTCGTCCCCTTCGGCGCCGGCGGCATCAGCGACGTCGTCGCCCGCATCGTCGCCGAGGGCGCCGCGGCCGCCCTGGGCCAGCCCATCGTCATCGAGAACCGCACCGGCGCCGGCGGCAACATTGCCGGCGAGGCACTGGCCCGCGCCGCGCCGGATGGCCAGACCATCATGCTGTGCAGCAGCGGGATGTATGTCGCCAACCCCATCCTCTACGCCCGGATGCCGTTCGATCCACGGCGCGACTTCCAGCCCGTGGCGCTGATCGCGGTCTCGCCGCATGTTCTGGTCACCTCCAGCCCGCACGCCACGCTGGCGGCGTTCCTGGCCGCGGCGCGGGCGGCGCCCGAACAGCTCAGCTTCTCCACCGCCGGCGTCGGCACCAGCCCGCATCTCAGCCTGCTGCTGATGCAGAGCCTGGCCGGCGCCAAGCTGCTGGACGTGCATTTCCGTTCCGGCGCCGAGGGCGTGCAGGCGGTGGTCTCCGGCCAGGTCAGCGCCACCGCCGAGGCGGTCGTGGTGCTGAGCGAGCAGGTCCGCGCCGGCACATTGCGCGCCCTCGCGGTGTGCGGCGCCGCCCGGGTGGAGCAGCTGCCCGACACGCCGACGGCTGCGGAGGCCGGTCTGCCCGGCCTGGAGAACGGGGCCATCTCCGGCATCGTCGCGCCATCGGGCGTGCCGGCGGAGGTGCTGGCCCGGCTGGCCGCCGCGTTCGACTCCGCCACCCGCGCGCCCGATATCGTCCGCCGGCTCTCCACCCAGGGGACTGCGCCGCTGAACGGCGATGCCGGGGCCTTCCTGGCGCTGATGGCCCGTGAAGCGACGCGTTGGACGCCGCTGCTGCAGGGGCTGCGCGCGGGTTAGGGCCTGCGAATACGAGATCGCAAGGCGGCCTTCTTACCGAGGGCGCGAGCGTTCGTCGGTGAAGGAACGTCACTGCGTGACGGTCGTGCTACGGGCGATGGCGGCGCCTCGCCCGGCGGGTTGCCGACGTTATGGGCGACGGGCAGGCTGCCTTTCATGCCCATGTCTTTTCCACTGCGGCGCCCCTGGCAGCAGGCCCTGGCCCTGAGCGTCGCCGCCGGCGTCGGCGTGGCCGGGCTCGGCACCGTGCCGCTCATGGGCATACCCGGCGCGCTGGCGCTGATTCCGGCGGAGCCGTTCCTCCGCATGATGGCCAGCGGCAACAACCTGTTCCCCCGCGACTCCGCCTGGCCTTTCGCCCTTGGAATGACCTGGCTGCTCGGCGCGCTGCTTCCGCTGGCCTGGATGGCCACGCGACGGTGGCGCGGCTTTGGCCGCGCCGCCGCGTTCCTCCTGCTCTGGACGCTGCTGTCCACCGTCGGCGCGGCGGCGCTCTACTGGTGGGGCATCGTGGGCCTGTAGCCTCACCCGCGCCCGAACATCCGCGCCAGATCGGCGGCGGCGAGCCGCAGGAAGGTCGGCCTGCCATGGCTGCAGGTGGCGGCGCGAGGCGTTGCCTCCATGGCGCGCAGCAGCGCGTCCATCTCGGGCAAGGTCAGCCGCCTTCCGGCGCGTACGCTGCCATGGCAGGCCAGCCGCGCCACCGCCGCATCCAGGCGCCGGGCCAGCGCCGTGTCCTCGCCCCATTCGGCCAGCTCGGCCGCCATGTCGGCCAGCAGCGCGGCGGGCTCGGCGGTGCCGAGCAGCGCCGGCAGGCCGCGCACCAGCACCGCCGCGCCGCCGAAGCCCTCGATCTCCAACCCCAGCCTGGCCAGCTCCTCCGCCGCTTCGAGCAGTCGGGCGGCGTCTGCCGGCGGCAATTCCACCACGGCGGGGATCAGCAGCGGCTGCACCCGGATCTGGCCTTTCAGCATCTGCGCCGCCAGCCGCTCATGCGTCAGCCGCTCATGCGCCGCGTGCTGATCTACCAGCAGCAGCGCCCCCTCCGGCGTTTCGGCCAGGATGTAGCATTCCAGGAATTGCGCCACCGCCCGGCCCAGCGGGCCCGCCGGCGTGGCGGCGGCAAAGCCCATCGGCAACGGGACGGTTGCCGGTGAAGGACCGCGCGGCGGCAACAGGTCCAGGCCAGCCTCATGAAAGCCGCGCGCCGGGCCGGGCAGTCGGGACTGGAAGGAGGCGCGCGGTTGCCACTGGAAGGCCCGCCGCATGGCCTGGCCGGCATCGGCCGTGTCGCCTCCCTGGCCAGGCACTACCGCAAAGCTTCGAGGACCTTCCTCGGCCGTGGCCGCCATCGCTGCTTCGCCAGCGAATGACGGCCCCGCGCCCCATCCGGCTTCCCCCAGCGCGGTCGAAGCTGCCGCTCTGGGATCGGCCGGATAGTCGCCCCAATTCGACGTCAGATGCCCGGGCGCGGCTGTGGCCCATTGTTCCGCGGCGGCGCCTACGCTCCGTGCCGGGAAAACCCCTCCGGCGATCCCTGCCCCAACCCCCAGCGCCTCGCGCAGCGCCGCGATCAGCGCGCCGCGCACATGCCCGGCATCGCGGAAGCGCAACTCGGTCTTCATCGGATGCACGTTCACATCCACCGCATCCGGGGCGACCTCCAGGAACAACGTCGCCACAGGGTGCCGGCCCTGCGCCATCACGTCGCGGAATGCCACCCGAAGCGCGGCGCGCAGCATGGGGTCGCGCACCGGCCTGCGGTTTACCACCAGATGCTGCTCGCTGGCGGTGGCGCGGGAGAAGGCTGGCTGACCGACCAGGCCGGAAATGCCGATGCCGCCGCTCTGCCGCGCCACCGGCAGCGCGGCGGCGGCAAACCCCTCGCCCAGCACCGCTTGCGCCCGCGCCTCGCGGCCTTCCGGCACCAGCTTGAGCCAAACCCGGCCATCGCTCACCGCGTGGAACGCCACCTCCGGCCAGGCCAGCGCCAGGCGGCGCAGCACGTCCAGCGCCTGGTCGGCCTCGTAACGGGCGGAGCGCAGGAACTTCCGCCGGGCGGGTGTGGCGAAGAACAAGTCCGCGACCTCGATCCGGGTGCCCAGCGGCCCAGCCGCCGGCGCCACGGCGCCGACCCTGCCGCCCTCCACGGCAATCGCATACGCGTCGCCCCCGGCTTGCCGCGAGGTGATGCCCAGCCGCGCCACGGCGCCGAGTCCCGCCCCATCGCTTTCCAGCGCGAGCGAGC
>CAXTJY010000137.1:0-8690 GCA_964244395.1 uncultured Rhodovarius sp. | reverse complement strand
TGGCCAACGCCTCCGTTGCCAGCACGCTGTACGGCAATGGCGGCGACGACACGCTGTGGAGTACCGCTTTGGCCGACACGCTAGATGGCGGCGACGGCGACGACATCCTCCGCGGCCAGGGTGGCGCGGACGTGATGTATGGCGGGCTGGGCAACGACCAGTTCGTGGTGTTCGCGGCCAACGCCCAGGTCATCGAATACCTGAACGGCGGCTACGACACCGTCTACGTCGCTTCCACCAGCTTTACCCTCGGCGCCAATATCGAGGAGGGCCGGCTGAGTGCGGCGGGCGCGGTGGCGCTGTATGGCAGTGCGACCTCCGAATCGCTGGTGGCCAATCCGGGCGAGGCCAGCACGCTGGAAGGCAATGGCGGCGACGACACGCTCTACGGTAGCGCCTATGCGGACACCCTGCGCGGCGGCGCGGGCGACGACATCATGCGCGGCCAGGGCGGCAATGACGTTATGGTCGGCGGCACCGGCAACGACCAGTACGTCATGTTCTCCAGCAACGGCACCATCATCGAGAATGCCAACGAGGGCTACGACATCCTGTATTTTGCGGGGGCGGGAACCTTCACCTTCTCGGCGTCGCTGGAGCAGGCCCTGCTGTCGGGCAGCGGCACTGGGCTGACCTACACCGGCGTGGCGCTGAACAAACTGCTGGCGGGCAACAGCAGCGGCCTGGCCAGCACCATCAATGCCGGCGCCGGCGACGACATCATCTACGGCACCGCGGCCGCGGATACCCTGCTGGGTGGCCTCGGCAATGATACCATCTACTCGCAGGGCGGCGCCGACCGGCTGCAATACGGCATCACCAATTTCGGCTTCGACGCGGTGGCGGGCTTCGACCAGGCCGCCGGGGCCAAGCTGCAATTCTTCTCCGGTTCGGGCATCACCAGTTTCAGCCAGGTGTCGCTCAGCGCGGCCGGCGGCAACACCCAGGTGACGACCGCCGCGGGGTCGATCCTGGTTTTCGGCGCTATCCTGACCCAGTCCGACTTTCTGTTCGGCTGACCCATGCGGCCCGCGCATGACGTGCGCGGCGAAAGCGATTGTTGCGATGCGTGGCAAGGCGAAGCAAAGCTGGCCGCATGAGCAGCAGCAGCGTCCGCCCCGTCGGCACCCTCATCTTCTGCGGCTGCGTCTGCGCCGCGCTGGCCATGGGGCTGCGCAACAGCTTCGGCCTGTTCCTGGCGCCGATGACCGCCGAGCTCGGCTGGTCCACCTCGGGCTTTTCCCTGGCCATCGCCTTGCAGGTCCTGGCCAACGGGCTGTTCCAGCCGGTCTGCGGCCAGTTGGCGGACCGGTTCGGCGGGCGGGTCGTGATCATGGGCGGCGCGATCCTGTATGCGCTGGGCACCGCCGGCATGGCGCTCAGCACCGACCTCACGGTCTTCACCTTCTTTGCCGGCATCGTCATGGGCGCCGCCGTCTCGGCGGCCGGCATGCCGATCATCAGCGCCTCGCTGACCCGCATGCTGCCGGAAAACATGCGCGGCCGGGCCGTAGGGCTGGGCACGGCGGGCTCCTCCTTCGGGCAGTTCCTGGTGGTGCCGCTGGCGGGCCTGGGCATCAGCCTGGCCGGTTGGCAGGGCGCGTTGCTGCTGATGGCGGGGGCGGCGCTGATCATGGTGCCGCTGGCCATCCCGTTGAGCGACCGCGTGGCCGCGCCGGCGCCGGGCGTGACCGAGGTGAGCGCCGGGGCGGCGCTGCGCGAGGCTTTGTCGAGCCGCAATTTCTGGTGCCTGTTCTTCGGCTTCTTCGTCTGCGGCGTGCATGTCAGCTTCCTCTCCGTGCACCTGCCGGGCTTCGTCGCCTATTGCCACCTGCCGCTCTATGTCGGCGCCGGCGCCATCGCGCTGATCGGCCTGTTCAACGTCATCGGCAGCCTGGGCGCGGGCGAGCTGTCGCAACGCTGGCGGCGGCGCGACCTGCTGATCCTCATCTACGCCGCGCGCGGGGTGCTGATGGCGGGCTTCATGTTCGTCGAGAAAACGACGACCACCGTGCTGATCTTCTCTGCCCTGATGGGAATCCTGTGGCTCTCGACCGTGCCGCCCACGGTGGCGCTGTGCGCCCGCAACCATGGTACGCGCTGGCTTGCCACCATCTTCGGGCTGATCTTCCTGGGGCATCAGTTCGGCGGCTTCACCGGCGCCTGGCTGGGCGGCGTGGTGTTCGAACGCACCGGCAGCTACGACCTGATGTGGAGCTTCTGCGTCGCCACCAGCGCCTTCGCCGCCCTGGTACATATCCCGATCCGCGATGTGGTGGCGCGGCCGGCCCCGCAGCCCGCCTGAGCGCCGCCCTCGAAGTCGTCGTATCCAAAGGCCCCTCCCCGGCGTAGTCCTTGCGGGCTGGCGCCATCCAACGGCCTGCTTATATGACTCCTTCCTGAAGGATATCAGCGCATGCACATCCATCGCCGCCGCGGCTGGGAAATTCCGGACAGCCTGATCACCCCGCGCGATGCGGTGCTGGGCCGCCGCGCCATGCTGGCGGCCGGCGCCGGCATGCTGGCCGCGCCCGCCATGGCGCAGTCGGGCGCCGTGCCGCCCCTGCCGACGCATAGCCGCAACGAGCGCTTCGCCGCCGGGCGGGCGCTGACCGCCGAGCGCGAAGCCACGACCTACAACAATTTCTACGAATTCGGTTCGCATAAGAGCATCAGCCGCGACGCCGCCCGCATGCCTCGCCGACCCTGGACCCTCAAGGTCGAGGGACTGGTGGAGAACCCGCGCGAATTCGACATCGACGACCTGATCCGCCTGATGCCGATCGAGGAGCGCACGCTGCGCCTGCGCTGCGTCGAGGCATGGGCGATGACGGTGCCCTGGAGCGGCTTCCCGCTCGCGGCCCTGGTCGATCTCGTCAAGCCGCTGGCCAGCGCCAAGTATCTGTCGTTCGTCAGCGCCCAGCTGCCTGCGGTGATGCCGGGGCTGCGGCAGAGCTGGTACCCCTGGCCGCATATGGAGGGGTGCTCTATCGCTGAGGCCGGCAATGAGTTGAGCTTCATGGCGGTGGGGTTGTACGGCCAGCCGCTGGCAGGCGCCAACGGAGCGCCCGTCCGGGTGCTGTTTCCGTGGAAATACGGCTTCAAATCCGGCAAGTCGATCACCCGCATCGTCTTCCAGGAGGCTCGGCCGCCGACCTTCTGGAATACCATCCAGCCGCAGGAATACGGCTTCTGGGCGAATGTGAACCCGGCCGTGCCGCATCCGCGCTGGAGCCAGGCCAGCGAACGGCTGATCGGCAGCAACGACCGGGTGCCGACGCAGATGTGGAACGGGTATGGCGATTTCGTCGCTTCGATGTATGAAGGCCTGCAAGGTGAACGATTGTACCTATGAGAGTGGCTGGCTGGCTTTTCGTGATTGTGGGCTTCGCGCTGGGCTTCATCCTTGGCTTCGGGGTGCCGCTGGCCGAGGCCATCCCGGGCTTTGCGGCTGACGGCAGTACCGGTGGGCTCACCGGCTGGCTGCTGGCGAGGCCACCCTGGGTGGCGCCGATGCTGCTGGGCGTGGTCCTGCTGACGGTCTCGGGCTGGATTTACCGGGACCCCGACAAGGCCTGAAACAGTTCGCCCGCGGCGACCCCGGCCAGGATCTGCCTGGGCCTCATGGACGGCCCAGTGTCTCCTGATTGTGCTGCCCCAGAGCAGGCGCCGGACGGCTCGGCCGTGGCCGCTCACGGTTGAAGGACAGCGGCAGGTTGACGACCGAGGGGCCGCCCTCCGGCAGTGGGCGGATGAGGTCCACCGCCGCCATCTGCGGGCTGGCCACAAGCTCACCGATGTCGTTCACCGGGCCGCTCGGCACCCCCACGATGTCCAGCGCCGCGAGCCATTCGTCGCGCTGCCGGGTCAGGAACACTGCGGCGATGAGCGGGATCAGCTCCGCTTTGTTGCGCACCCGTTGCGCGCCGGTGGCGAAGCGCGGGTCGGTCGCCCATTGCGGGTGCCCCATCACCTGCGCCGTGCGGGCGAACAGCCGGTCGTTGCCGGCCGCCAGGCAAAGCGGGCGATCGGCGGTGTCGAACACCTGGTAGGGCACGATGACGGCCGCGCCGGTGCCGTGCCGTTTCGGAATGTCGCCGGTGGCGACATGGCTGTTGATCTGCCCCTCCACCCAGAAGGCCGCCGTCTCCAGCAACGAGCCATCGACCAGGCAGCCACGGCCTGTGAGGTCGCGCCAGCGCAGCGCCGCCAGGGCACCCACCGTGATGAACAGGCCGGTCGCCTTGTCGTTGATCGAGGCTCCGGCGAAGGTGGGTGGGCCGTCTGGCTGGCCGGTCACGCTCATCATGCCGCCGAAGGCCTGCAGCAGCGGGTCGAAGCCCGGCTTCATCATCATCGGTCCCTCGAAGCCGAAAGCCCAGATGGAGCAGTAGATGAGGCGGGGGTGGCGTTCCAGCATGGTGTGCGGGCCGATGCCGCATTCGTCCACCACGCCGGGGCGAAGGTTCTGGATCAGGATGTCCGCGGTCTCGCACAGGCGGTGCAGCTCGGCGACATCCGCCGGCTGCTTCAGGTCCAGCGTGATCGAGCGCTTCGAGCGGTTCTGGCTATGGAAATACAGCGAGGTCACGCCGTCCGGGCCGTAGGGCGGCCCCCACAGCCGGGCGTCGTCGCCGCCATCTGGCTTTTCCACCTTGATGACGTCGGCGCCCATATCGGCCAGCACGGCGCCGGCGAGCGGGCCGGCGAGGGCCTGACCCACCTCGATGACGATGAGGCCGGTGAGCGGCAGATCCATGGCGTGTTCCTCCTTCGGCAGCATGGCGGCCCGGAGGGGCCGGCGTCCAGCACGGGGGCGGTAATGGACGGTACGCGGCGCGCTGGGCGGACGAGGGCGACATGGGGTGCCGGCGGTGGGGCCCATGCGCGCCTCTCTCAATACAGCCGGGCCAGAAAACGCGGCGATACACCGGCAAAGTAGAGCGACAGGATGGTGAGGTTGCGGGCCGAACGGAGGTAGAAGCCTCGCCGCAGAAACTTTTCCGGCGAGGTGATGGCGCGAACCGGCAACGCCTGGGGCAGGCCGAGGGGGCCAAGCCGGCGGAGGCGGCGTAGGATGTCCACATCCTCCATCAGCGGCAGTGGCCGAAAGCCGCCAATGGCGTCGTACAGGCGGCGATGGATGAGAAGCCCCTGATCCCCATAGGGCAGGCCGAAGCGACGGCATCGCCAGGCCACTGCGCGCTCCAGCCGCCGGGCGGCCGCGCCGGGGTGATCCAGGGCAAATGCGAAATGCGCGACGGCTGGCGGGCCGGCGATGAAGCGGTGGACGGCGGCACTCCATCCCGGCTCCAGCACGGTGTCGGCGTGCAGGAAAAGCATCCAGTCCTGGGTCGCCGCGGCACCGCCGGCGACGAGCTGCGGGCCGCGGCCGCGCGGTGCGTGAACGAGTTGAGCGCCCGCCGCCACCGCGGTGGCAGCGGTGCCGTCCGGGCTGTTCGCGTCGACCACAATGACGGCCGGGGCCGCCTCTTGCAGGCTCTGCAGCGTGGCGGGGAGGGTGCGCGCCGCGTTCCAGGTGGGGATGATGACGTTCATTTTTTGTTCTTGACGTAGCCGCGGCCGGAGCCTCAAATGCAGTCAGAACAGAAGGGGAACTTAATCATGCCAGATGGTCTCCTATGGGGTCAGCCATCTCCGCGACGCCCAGCCTTGCACGGCGAAGGGATGCAGTCGCGCACAGGCTTCGCCATTCCCGGCAGCCAGCACAAGGGCCGCGGTGCGATCTCCAATCCCGGCAATCGATTCGAGGAGACTGCAGTCGAGGCGCTGGACGATGGCTGGGGCACGCTGGCAGAGGATTTGGCAGACCTGCCGCCGCTGGCGACCCAGCTGCTGCGCGAAAAGTCGAAGACGGCGCTGACCTACAACGACAGCCCGGATATTGGCTTCGACCGCTCCATCAACCCATATCGCGGCTGCGAGCATGGTTGCATCTACTGCTTTGCCCGGCCGAGCCACGCTTATCTCGGCTATTCGCCCGGCCTGGATTTCGAGACCAAGTTGCTGTTCAAGCCCGACCTGCCGGCACTGCTGGAGAAGGAGCTGAGCAAACCCGGCTACGTGCCGCGCCCGGTGGCGCTGGGCGCCAACACGGATCCGTATCAGCCGGTGGAGCGCAACGTGACGCTGACGCGGCAGGTGCTGGAGATCCTGGAGCGCTACAATCACCCGGTGACGGTGGTGACCAAGTCGGCGTTGGTGCTGCGCGACGCCGACATCCTGGCACGGATGGCGGCGCGCAACCTGGCGCAGGTTGCGATCTCCGTCACCACGCTGGACGGCGCGCTCGCCCGCAAGATGGAGCCGCGCGCCGCCAGCCCGGCCCGACGTCTGGCTGCAATGGCCGACCTGTCCCGGCTGGGCATCCCCACCGCGGTGCTGGCCGCGCCGATGATCCCCGGGCTGAACGATGCCGAATTGGAGCGCATTCTGCTGGCGGGCGCCAATGCCGGAGCCTCGCGCGCCGGCTACGTGCTGCTGCGGCTGCCGCTGGAAATCCGGGGGTTGTTCGAGGAATGGATCGCTCGGCATTTCCCGGACCGCGCGCGGAAGGTTCTGTCCCTGGTGCGCGAGACGCGGGCCGGCGCGATGTATCAGAGCGAGTTCGGCAAGCGGCAGACCGGCACCGGCCCTTATGCCGAGCTGCTGCAGCAACGCTTCCTACGCGCCGTGGCGGCGTTAGGGATGGAGCGCCGGATGGGCGGCGTGGGCGGGCTGGACTGCGAGCAGTTTGCGGTGCCGGAGGCGGCCCGGCCGCAGGTGCGACAGATGGCCTTGTTCTGACGCGCCGCCGGGGGTATCAGCCGCGGCAGGCCGATTTAGCTCAGGGGTAGAGCAACTGATTCGTAATCAGTAGGTCCGGGGTTCAATTCCCCGAATCGGCACCACCGCCGCTCATTGCCTCCGGAACACCAGCAGACTTTGTCCCTCCGCCCCCAGCAACTTCAGGGCTGGGCCTTCAACCGGCATCGCCCGCGTTGCTTCCAGCGCGCTCTGCATCCGGCGTTCGATGGCGGCTGTGTTGCCCAGGCAGGCCATGCGGGTGAAGGCCAGGCGTTCGAAGCGAATGGCATCCCCCTCACCCAGCGCGGCCGGGCCGTTGAAACGGTTGCAGCCATCGTAACCGCCCACGGCCAAGGCGCCGTCGGCAAGCATGCGGAACTCCAGCGTCACGGGGCGGCCCGCCCCGGCATCGGGCAACTCCCACACGCTTCCATCCAGCGCGGCGGCCCGGCCGGCCGGCGCCGCCACCGGCGCCACCGCGGCGCAGCCGGCCAGCATCACCGCGCAAAATGCCAAAACTGCCTTCATGATCGCCGCCTTTTGGTTACAATTGAAACAAGTTACTTCCGGCGACCGCGGCCGCTTGCTAGCATCATGCCATGAACGTCCTCGCCGCCAACCTCAGCACCACGGCCGAGCCGGCCTACATGACCGGCTTCGGCAACGGCTTCGAGACCGAGGCGCTGCCTGGGGCGTTGCCCGTCGGCCGCAATTCACCGCAGCGCTGCGCCTACGGGCTCTATGCCGAGCAGTTGTCAGGCTCGCCGTTCACCGCACCGCGCGCCAGCAACGAGCGATCCTGGCTGTACCGGATCCGGCCCAGCATTGCCCATTGGGGCGACCTCGCACCAGCCGACGCCGGCCACTGGCGCAGTGCGCCCTGCCGGGAGACCAACCTGGCGCCGCAACCGCTCCGCTGGGACCCCCTGCCGATCCCCGATCGGGCGCTTTCCTTCGTCGAGGGCATTCACAGCATCACCACCTCCGGCGATGTCGCGACGCAGACGGGCATGGGCGCGCACATCTATCTCGCCACCCGCTCGATGGAGGACGAGTATCTCTGCAACGCCGATGCGGAGATGATGATCGTGCCTCAACAGGGCGCGCTCCGCCTGTGCACCGAATTCGGCATCATCGACGTGGCCCCGGCCGAGATCGCCGTCATCCCGCGCGGCGTGAAGCTGCGCATCGAACTCAAGGCCGGCCCCGCGCGGGGCTACCTCTCCGAGAATTACGGCGGCGCCTTTACCCTGCCAGAGCGCGGCCCGATCGGCGCCAACTGCCTGGCCAACCCGCGCGACTTCATGAGCCCGACGGCGCATTACGAGGATCGGGAGACACCCTCCACCCTGTACCTGCGCTGGGGCGGCGCCCTGTGGCGCGGTGAGCTCGGCCACTCGCCGCTCGATGTCGTCGCCTGGCACGGAAACTACGCGCCGTACAAATACGACCTCCGACGCTTCTCCCCGGTGGGTCCTACGCTGTTCGACCACGCCGACCCGTCGATTTTCACCGTGCTGACCAGCCCGTCCGAAACGCCGGGCACCGCCAACATCGACTTCGTCATCTTCCCGGACCGGTGGAGCGTGGCGGAGAACACTTTTCGCCCGCCCTGGTACCACATGAACATCATGAGCGAGTTCATGGGCCTGATCTACGGCCAGTACGATGCCAAGGCGGAAGGCTTCCTGCCGGGCGGCGTGTCGCTGCACAACTGCATGCTGCCGCACGGCCCCGACGCCGGCGCCTTCGAAGCCGCCAGTAGCGCCACCTTGGCGCCGCACAAAATGACAGGGACGATGGCCTTCATGTTCGAGACCCGCTTCCCGCAGCAGGTCACTGCCTTCGCGGCCGAGACGCCGGCGCGGCAGCGGGGCTATGCG
>CAXTJY010000136.1:4346-8739 GCA_964244395.1 uncultured Rhodovarius sp. | reverse complement strand
TCAAACTCCCCCGGCAAACAGCCCACCCCCTGCATTGCTCCAGTGCTCCGACCAAACCCCGGCGCCAGCCTCCATCGCAGCCTGTTGCAACGCGGCATCCAACAGGCGGCGGGACAGGCCGTAGGCCTCGAAGGGCAGCTCCGCAGCGGCTTCGAATCGGCCCCAGGCGGCGCGCGCGGCAGTGATGCGGGCGGCCCCCAACGCCGGTAGGTCGAGCCCCAGCCCGTGCAGCAGTGCCACCGCGTCGCTGCCCAGAAACTCGCCGCAGACGCTTTCGCGGGGCTCAGGGTGGCGCTCCAGGAGCGTGACCTGCCGGCCCGCACGCGCCAGGCCGATGGCGGCGGCGCAGCCCGCCGGACCAGCGCCGATCACCACCACCTCGCTCATCGCAGCGCGGCCACCTGCCAGCGGAACGGAAAGGCCCAGCCGATCCCGGCATCGACTCCCGCCGCCGCCAGCGCTGCCTGCCAGTCGGCCCGGGTGAAGCCGCGCGCGATGGAGACGGTGCTGTCATGCACGCACATCGGGTCCAGCCGCAGCACCCGCACGGCAGCCCAGACGAAGCCCCAGGGCAACCAGTGACGATGCAGGTCGGAGATCAGCCACCCCAGCCGCGCCCGCACTTCCAGCCACTGGAGGAATCGGACCAGCGTGGCGTCGTCGAGATGGTGCGCGAACAGGCTGCACAGGACGACGTCGTATTGCTCCTCGACGTCGAACAGGTCGGCCGTAATCCAGCGCGCCGGCACGCCCTTGGCTGCGGCGTGGCGTGCAGCCCAGGGGCTGAGGTCCAGCCCCGTCAGTTCGACCGCAACGCCCCGGGCGCGGCCCCATGCGGCGATACGCACCAGCATGTCGCCGCCGCCGGCCCCCACATCCAGCACCCGCAGCACCCGGCCGGGATGGCGCGCCGCCACCAGGTCGAGAAATCGCAGCACCGGTCTTGCCGCCAGGCTGAGCCGGTTGATGAGCGCCAGCCCGTCCAGCGCCTCGTCGAAGCCCGGCGCCTCCGGGTCGTCCATCCACTCCGGCGCGCGGGAGCGCTGGCGCAGCATCAGAGCACGTTCCGTTTCACGGAGCCGCGCTCGAGGCGGCGGTGAAGCGCATCGTCTCGGCCGACAGGCCGGGACCGAACGCCATGGCCACGCCGCGCTCACCCGCGCGGGCCACCCGCATCACCCGCTCCAGCACGAACATGACAGTGGCCGAGGACATGTTGCCGAAGGCGCGCAGCACATCGCGGCTGACGTCCAGCGCGCCCGGTGCCAGTTCCAAGCCATGGGTGACCGCGTCCAGGATCGAACGGCCGCCGGGATGCACCGCCCAATGCGCGATCTCGGCCTTCGGCACGCCGCCCAGCACCGCATCCTCATGCGCCGGCAAGGCGCGGGCGATGGTCAGCGGTACCAGGCCGGACAACGTCATGTCGAAACCCTGGTCGCCGATGCGCCAGGTGATCTGCTCCGCCGCCGCCGGCACGGTGGCGGCGTGAAAGCCCTCCATCGCCAGGCCGCGCGGCTCGCGGCTGACGATGGCCGCGGAACAGCCATCGGCGAAGAGGAGCGAACACAACAGCGGCTCCATCTCGGTGGCCGCCTGCAGATGCAGGCTGCACAGCTCGATATTGACCACCAGCACGCGGGCGTGGGTGTCGCTGCGGGCGATGTGCCAGGCCAGCTTGAGCGCATTGATCGCCGCCTGGCACCCCATGAAGCCGACGATGCTGCGCTCCACCCCGGCGGGCAGATTGAAGCGGCGCATCAGCCAATGGTCCACGCCCGGGGCGGCGAAGCCGGTGCAGCTGGCCAGGATGAGGTGGGTGATGCGCGGCCCTTCCTGTTCCAGGCCCACGGCCAGGCAGGCCTGCTCAGCCAGCGCCGGCGCCTCCGCCTCGTAGCGCGCCATGCGTTCGCCGGTGCTGGGAAAGCGCTCCAGCCGATAGAAGCCGCAGGCGCTGCCGGTGGCGTCGGCCCGGGCTTCCAGCACGGAGTGGCGGTGGTCGATCTGCGATTTTTCGGCGAGGCGGGAGAAGGCCTCCCGCAGCCGCGGATCCCCGAGTTGGCGGGCGGCAAAGGCGCGGAAGGCGGTGTGCATGTCATGGCGCGGCACGGCGGTGGCGATGGCATTGATATGCGGGGCGTCGGCCAAAAGGTGGCTCCGTTGCGGTGCCAAGCGAACGCCAGGGGGTGGGCGAGGTTGCCGGGCAAGGAAACGCGGCGGCCCAGCCGGAGCGTTACCTGCGCCACACACTTCGGTAACGCCCACGCAACATCGGCTTCCCATGATGGGCAAACTTAACAGGAGCACCCGACATGGCGCCAATCCCGCAACTGCAGCGCGCGGCATTCTTGACCCGGGGGTCCTCGCACTCTCTGCTTGCGGAACGGTCGCCGAGCCTGCCGGTTCGGCCGAGGTCCATGATCCTGCCGAGGGGGTGAACCGCCGGATCTTCACGGCCAACCAGTTCGTGGACCGCAATGTCCTGGCCCCTGTCGCGCGCGGCTACCGCGACTACACGCCGCAGGTGGTGCAAAGGTCAGTCGGCAACTTCTCCCGCAACCTGCGCCAGCCGGTGGTGCTGACGAACGACCTGCTGCAGGGCAATGTAGGGCGGGCCTGGAATACGACCCAGCGCTTCGTCGTGAACAGCACGGCTGGCGTGGGCGGCCTGTTCGACCTGACGGAGACTGTAGGCCTGCCGCCGGGGCACGATGCAAGTTTCGCCCAGACCCTGGGCGTATGGGGCGTGGCGCCCGGGCCGGCGGTTCACCTGCCGCTCCTGGGGGCCAGCAGCGCGCGGGATGCCGCGGGCATGGTGCTGGGCTTCGCCGCCGACCCGCTCTCCCCCATTCCGGGGGGCGCCATGAGCACGATCAGTACCGTCGGCATGAGCGCCGGGATGGTGAATGGCCACGCCGCGGCGCTGGAGACGACGGACGCGCTGCAGGCCACTTCGCTCGATCCCTACGCCGCGATGCGCAGCGCGCAGGCCCAGCGAAGCGCACGGATGGTGGAGGAGGGGCGCCGCGGCACGCCCACCACCCCGGTCGCGCCGCTGCCGGAAGCGGGATCACCGCCGAGGTAAGAGCCGACCTCGGCGGCCGGGGCGGCTAAAGCAGCGCCTTCCAGCCGAACTCCAGCAAAGGCAGGCCCGCGCGGGTGAAGTCCAGGATTTCGTCCACCAGGCCTGGCCGGCGCATCCGCGCCAGAGTCAGGGGCCGCCGGATGATAAGGTGCTTCAGCTTCAGCGTGTCGGCCAGGGCCGGATCGGCGGCATCGAACCCCTTCGGCAGCCGGCTCAGCGCATCCTCGGACGCCAGGGTGTGACCTGCCTTGTCCAGCGCCGCCGTCACCTTGGCCCAGGCGGCGGCGCGCTTCACGATGGCCTCGCGCAGCGCGTGCAGGTCGGCGGGCTCCGGGCTCCAGAAACCCAGGGCCATCAGCACATCCTTCGGCGTGATGTGAACGTAGAGGATGCCGCGCGCCTTGCGGGTGCCGTCGCGCGAGAGAATGGCTCCGGCGTTGGTCTTGTATGGGCTCTTGTCGTTGGCGAAGCGGACGTCGCGGTTGATCCTGAATAGCGAGGTCTTGGCGCTGCCGGTCAGCGGCAGGTCATGCGCCGCGAAGGCCAGGGCCAAGGCATCGACCAGGGCGCCAAGCGGCGCCTTCACGTCGCGCTCGTGCCGCTCCTTATTGGTCAGGAACCATTCGCGGTTGTTGTTCTCCGCCAGCTCGGCCAGGAACTCGGACGCGCCCTTGGGAAAGCCCACGAAACTCATTCGGCCAGGGCCTCACGCACCGCGCTGCGGAACTCCCGCCGGTGCAGCTCCTGCAGCACCAGCAGGCTGGCGACGATCAGCGCGATGGGGTGGATGATCCAGGCCAGCGCCGCCAGCCCGAAATAATAGGCGCGCAGGCCGGTGTTGAAGTGGCGCGCGGCCCGGTTCGCCACCTTGGCCGCCGCCAGCGCCTGCTTGGTGAAGGCGGCGCCCATGCCGATGCCGCCGATCAGGATCGAGCAGTAGTTGAACTGCCGCAGCGCCCAGGTGAGCTCAAAGAAGGCGCGCACGAAGATCAGCATGAGCAGGCCGATCCGCAGCTCCCACGCGGCGTCCGACCCCGGCGGTTGCGCCCATGGCAGCGCCGAAAGCACCCGCTGCCCCAGCTCCGGCGACGCCAGCAGCGCGACCAGCCCGCCCAGGATGAAGATTGAGGTATTGGCCAGGAAGCCCGTGGAGGTCATCAGGTTACCGACGATGGCCGTGTCGGGGATGCGGTTGGCGCGGTCCAGCAGCGCTACCATCCACCGCCTGCGGTGCTCGTCCATGGCCGCGATGACGCTGCGGTTGCGGATCGACACCACCCTGTCCGTCACCCAGGTGTAGCCTACCCA
>CAXTJY010000136.1:944-4336 GCA_964244395.1 uncultured Rhodovarius sp. | reverse complement strand
CCCAGCAGGCCATGAAGACGGCCAGGGCGGCAAGGTCGAGAAGGTTCATCCCGCGATCCTAGCAGGCTGCCCGCATCAATGCCCGACAGGGTTGCCCGCGCCCCGGCCGAAATGGCCGGGTCATGCCCGGCCATGCCCACGAAGCAGACGGGGCGCCGGCATCAGCCGAAAATGAAGTCGTTCGCCGTCAGGCTGGCGCCGAACACCAGGATGGTTCCACCGGCGGCGTCCACCTGGGTGTTGCCGCCCGCGATGTTGAGGGCGAGCTGGCTGAAGGAGGTGATGCCGCTTGCTGCCGTGAACTGCAGATGCGCACCGGCAGTGAAGCCGCCGATCAGGTCCACGCCCCAGCCGGTGGCGTCGTAACGGATGGTGTCGTTGCCGCCCTGAGTGTAGATTGTGTCATTCCCGGCGCCGCCGACCAGCGTATCGGCGAAGCTGCTGCCCCAGAGGGTGTCGATGCCGCCGGCGCCGTTGACCAGCGAAGCCAGCGCCTGGTTACTGACCAGGATATCCCCGCCGGTGGCGCCCACCAGCCGCGTCGCGCTGCCCGAAAGGCGGGCAATTTCGACGTTGGCGAAGTTGGTCCAGTCGTCGATCACGACGAAGGCTGTGTCGGCGCCGCCGTCGATGGCCTCGACGATAACGTCGCCCAGATCCTCGACCAGATAGGCATCGTCGCCGGTGCCGCCCCGCATGTCGTCATTGCCGGCACCGCCGTACAGCGTATCGCTGCCGGCGCCGCCGTCGAGCGTGTCATTGCCGCTCCCGCCAAACAACGCATCGGCACCCATGCCACCGGAAAGCGTGTCGTTGCCCTCCTTGCCCGCCAGCACATTGTCGCCGTCATCGCCCGTGATGCTGTTGTTGCCGGTATTGCCGACGACCGTGCTGCCGGCTGTGCCGGCCAGGGCGAAGCTGGAGGCAGCAGTCCCCAGAACGAAGTAGCCGGCAAAGCCGGCGCCCGCCGTGATCGTCAGGCCGTCGGCGTAGATGCCGGCATTTGCGGCATCGGTCACCGCAGCCGCCTTGCGGACCGTGATGCTGTCGCCGACCAGCGCCGCCTGCGTCGTGGCCAGGAAGCTGTCTCCGACGTTGACGGTGCTGCCGGCCCGAGCCACCAGCAGGCCCGGGTCGAGCTTGAGATTCACCACCAGCGGATCATGGTCCGAATAGCGGTTCGCCACCGTGCCGTCGAAGACATTGGCGGGCCGGCCGAAGTCGGTGTTGTAGTCGATCGCGTCGAATTCAGGCGAGTTTGCCCGCCACTCATCCACGCTGCGGACATAGGGCGCCAGCGAAGTCGAGGCGAAAGCGTAGTCCAGATAGCCCTTCTGGCCGTCGAAGACGTAGGAGGCGGCGTTCGCGTTGCCCACCTTGTCCGCCACCAGGTTGCGGTAGGCGGCGGTGTCGGTCAGGAACTTGACCGAGCGTTCCTGCGCGTAGCTGTTGAAGTCGCCCAGGATGATCTTGTCCGCATCGGCGCTGCCGGTGGGATTGGTCTTGAGGAAAGCGTCCAGAGCCTGGGTGGCCAGCGCGCGCTGGTTGTTCCAATTGCCGGCGCCGTCAAGCTGATCCGCGTCGCTGCCGGTGCCGGTGCCGCTCTTGGACTTGTTGTGCACAGCGGCGGCGGTGAAGACCTCGCCGCTGCCGATTTGCTCAAAGCTCGCCACCAGCACGGCGCGGCTGGTGTTCAAGCCGTTGAAGACGCCACCGACAGTGCTCTGCGACAGGAAGTTGGAGGGCAGCAGGTTGGCGCTGATCAGGCCCGGAATGTCACTGTCATCCAGCACCTGCACGGTGGTGCCGGTGGCCACCGCCAGCCGGTCCGTCCGGTACAGCATGCTGACCTTGATCGCGTCGCCACCCAGATAGGTGACGCCCGGGTCCACGAAGCTCCAACGGCCCGGGGCGCCCAGGCTGGCGTTGAAGCCATCCACGAGGCTGCGGATGGCGCTGCCGGCGCCGAAGCCGTTGTTCTCCAGCTCGTTGACGATGATCAGGTCGGAGTCGAGCGCGGTCAGCGCCGAGTAGAGCTTCTGCGTCTGCCGGGCCAGTTCGCCGGCGTCGTTGGCGCCGCGCGAGGCAAGGCTATTACCCGGGCCGGTATTGTTTGTGCCGTTGTCCAGCGTCGTGAAGTAGTTCAGCAGATTGGTGCCGACGATCTTGATGTCGCCATCGGCGCGGCCAGGTGCCCCAAGGCGCGGCTGAGTGTCGATGATCGCGGGGCTGTTGGCAGGCTGCAGGCGGTATTCGCTGAAATCATAGCCGAGGTTGCCTACCAGGCCGGTCAGGCTGTCGCCGATCTGCGGCGCCGTCGCGGTGGTGATGGTGTTCCCGAGGAAGGTGATCGGGCTGGGGTTCTGCACGCTCAGGCCGTCATCGATCAGCAGGGAGCGGCTGCCCAGATCGTTCAGATAGGCCTGGTACCCAGCCTGGCTGGGCTGGCTGGTCTGGGTGAACTGGGTGACCTGGCCGCCCACCGCCACGCGCGTCTCACCAAAGCGGTCGGCGTTAAAAGCCTCCGTGATGGTGACCGCCTGCGGGATGCGGATCAGCATCCCCTCGGCGAATTCCAGGTCGGGGATGACGCGACCGGCGGCGACGACGGTGCCGACGGAGGGAAGGTTCACGTCCAGCGCGAACTGGCTGATCACTTGTGACGCCGTGTAGGCGCCGGGGGTGATGACAGCGATGCCGGTGTTGGAGTTGCCGACGCTGATCTGCGTCTGGTTGAAGGCCTCCACCACGGAGCCGCTCACCCGGACGATGTCGCCCACATTGACGTTCGTGCCCAGGATGGCGTCGGCCTGGTAGACGAAGATGCCGTCCGAGGTGGCGGCGTTGCCGTCGCCCGTGAGCATCTGAACGTAGAAGCCTTGCAGGTTGCGGCCCGCATCGGCGTCGCCGTTCTGGAAGTCGCCGGTCACCACGCCCTGGATGGCGACCGTGGTGCCCACCAGGGGCGAGGCGGCGCCGCTGCCCTGGATGGCGCTGATGTCGGTCGGCGGGACGTCATCATCGAGCACGGTGCCCAGGGCCGCGGCGCTGGCCAGGGTGTAGCCGGCAGAGGGGCCGGAGAGGCTGATGCTGAAGGTCTCGTTGGCCTCCTCCACCGCGTCGCCCGCCACGTTTACCACCAGCGCGGCTGTGGTAGCGGCGCCGGTGAGGGTAGCGGTGAAGGCGTTGCCGAGGATAAAGCCCGCGACGGGCACGCCATCCAGCGTGACCGAGCTGATGTCGGCCGCGGTGAAGCCGGCGCCGGCTGCGATGGTGATCGAGAGGCCAGCGTCCCCAGGCGTCACGTCGCTGCGGCTAATGGCGTAGGTGAAGGCGGTGCTGCCGCTGTTGCCCTCGGCCAGGGTAACGGCGGCCGGGGTGAGGGCGATGGT
>CAXTJY010000136.1:0-934 GCA_964244395.1 uncultured Rhodovarius sp. | reverse complement strand
TGACGGCCGGGGCGCCGCCGGCCGTGATCGAAATGTTGTCGAAGCCCACTTCGTCGCGGCTGCCGCTGCCGGCGAGGTCGCCGATGCTCCAGCGCAGGAAGATGTAGTCGCCGGTGTTGACGGGGGTGGTGATGGTCGCGGCGTTCAACGCCTGCAGCGTGAAGCCGGCGCCGGCGGCCAGCGCGGCGGGGGTGTTGAAGCTGAGGTCGGCGACCTGGGCGGAAAAGGCGGCGGGCTGCGTTGCGGCCGTCTGCACCGCGTAGCTGAAGCTGACGGCCACCGAGCGGTGGGCGTTGTTGCGGTAGACGCCATCGTAATCCAGCGTGAAGGCGGTCAGCGCGCTGACGCCGGTGTATTGCACCCGAAGCGTGACGGTGCCGGGGGTGGTACCGAACTCGGCGCCGGTGGGCTGGATGACGAAGCTGGTGCCCAGGGCAGGCAGGCCGGTATTGGCGGCGAAGATGCCAGCCGTCGTCGGGTCGCCGCTCAGCACGCCGCGCGCATAGTCACCCGTCGCCGTGACGTTGGCGCCATAATCCAGCAGGCCGGAATTGTCGGAAAAGCCCTGTACCCGCCAGAAATCGGAATCCAGCTGGCCAGCTATGGGCACCGGTTGGAAGCCGGCG
This sequence comes from uncultured Rhodovarius sp., assembly GCA_964244395.1. Classification (GTDB taxonomy): domain Bacteria; phylum Pseudomonadota; class Alphaproteobacteria; order Acetobacterales; family Acetobacteraceae; genus Rhodovarius. The sequence continues at coordinate 308 of CAXTJY010000136.1, read as the reverse complement.
GCGGTGAAGCCTGTGAAATTGATAGGAAAACTTGTGCTGAACGACATGGCGATCCCGACAGAATTACTGTCGGGGTCTTAATGGCCTGCCGTGTCGTGCCGATGTGATTTCAGTGACGAAGCCACTGCAATCGTGTTAAAAAGTTCAGCCCATCTTCTTCTTCAGGTTTTCATCCAGCTTGGCAAGAAAAGCCTGCGTCGAAAGGTAAGGTTGATCTTTTCCGATCAGCACGGCCAGGTCCTTCGTCATGCTGCCGGCCTCGACGGTCTCGACGCACACCGCCTCCAGCGCGTTGGCGAAATCCGTTA